>NZ_LADY01000062.1:0-13956 GCF_000961715.1 Roseovarius sp. BRH_c41
GCTGATGGCCTTTGCGACCACTTGGGTCGAGATTGCCCGCAATACGCCAGCCCTCTTTCAGATCTATATGGCGCATTTTGGCGTTGCGAGTTTTGGCATCCATTTCAGCCCCTTCGTGTCGCTGTTGATCGGCATCACCTTCAACAACGCGGGCTATCTCACCGAGAATTTTCGCGGCGCGCTCAAGGCCATTCCCGACACGCAGGGGCGTGCGGGCCGGTCGCTTGGTTTGACGCAATTGCAGGCGTTTCGTCATATCATCATGCCTCAGATGTTGCGCATTTCATTCCTGCCGATGACCAATCAGATGGTCTGGGCCATCCTGATGACCTCTCTCGGTGTGACGGTCGGCATGAACAGTGACCTTTACGGGGTCACGCAGGATCTCAATGCGCTGACCTTCCGCACCTTTGAGCTATTCGCGCTGGCCGGGGTGATCTTTTACCTGATCACCAAGGCCATCACCTTTGGCGGCCGCCTGATCGCTGCCCGCCTGTTCCGGTATTGAGGGGGAAACGCATGTTTGACACCGCCCTCTCCGCCAATGATCTGGTCTTTCTCGCCAAGGGCGCGGGGATCACGATCCTAGTCACCGCCATTTCCGTGGTCATCGGCACCCTGCTTGGCATCCTCTTTGGGGTGATCCGGGTGCAGCTTGGTCCGGTGCTGGCCGCGCCGCTGACCTTCTTTCTCGACATCTTCCGCTCGGTGCCGCTGCTTATTCAGCTTGTCTTGGGCAATGCTTTCGTTGGCATGGTGCTGCAACTCCAGATTTCCGGGTTTACCGTGGCCTGCATCGTGCTGTCGCTCTACACCTCGGCCTATTGTGCCGAGATTGTGCGCGGCGGCATTGACGCTGTGCCCGAGATCACCCGCCGCGCGGCACGGTCGCTTGGCCTGACATGGGGTCAGGACATGCGCTATATCGTCCTGCCGCTGGCCACGCGCGTGGCGCTGCCGTCTTGGATCGGTCTGGCGCTTGGGGTGATGAAGGACTCGGCGCTGGTCTATGTGGTGCAGGTCACGGAACTCTTGAAATCCACCCAGATCCTCATCACGCGCCTGCAAGAGCCGCTGTTCCTGTTGCTCATCTGTGGTGCCTTCTACTTCATCATCAGTTTCCCGCTTGCCCGTTTCGGCGGCTATCTCGAAAAAAGGTGGTCCAATGATTGAGATCCAGAATGTCCGTAAATCCTTTGGCGATCTGGAGGTTCTCAAGGGGATCGACCTGACGGTGCAGCGCGGCGAGGTGGTGACCGTGATCGGCGGCTCGGGGTCGGGCAAATCGACGCTGCTGACCTGCATCAACGGGTTGGAGCCGATTGACTCTGGCCGGATCACCATCGACGGCACCGAGGTACATGCCAAATCAACCAATCTCAACAAGCTGCGCCGCAAGGTCGGGATCGTGTTTCAGCAATGGAACGCCTTTCCGCATCTGACCGTGATGGAGAATGTCACATTGGCGCCGCGCAAGGTGCTGGGCATGGCCAAGGCTGAGGCCGAGGCGATTGCCGAAAAGCAACTGCGCCATGTCGGTCTGGGGGACAAGCTGACCACCTATCCCTCGCGCCTCTCAGGCGGGCAACAACAGCGCATGGCGATTGCCCGCGCGCTGGCGATGTCGCCGGATTACATGCTCTTTGACGAGGTGACATCGGCGCTCGATCCGCAGCTTGTGGGCGAGGTTCTGGAAACCCTCAAGATGCTGGCCGAAGAAGGCATGACCATGATCTGCGTGACGCATGAGATGGGCTTTGCCCGCGATGTGTCCAAGCGGGTGGCGTTCTTTCATCAAGGCATCATGGCCGAGATCGGCGCGCCCGATCAGCTCTTTGGTGACCCGCAACATCCCGAGACGCAGAAGTTTCTGGCCAACGTGCGCTGATGTTGAGGTGAGTGTGGCCTTTTCTGCCGCTAGTCCCGAGTGATGGGCCGCGCGGCGCCCGTCCGCCGGGTGGGCGCTGCCACCGCACCGGCTGGCACTTAATCCCAGCCAAACACTTCCGCGTTATCAATATGTTAAACCATCGCAAAAGCGCCCGCCCGTGGGGGCGGACCATGCCAGAGGCATGCCTTCGGCACGACCGCTGCGCGGCGGCGCTACGCGCCTTTGTTCCGCGCATTGGGGATTGCCTCTCAAGACCACGTTCAATCCGCAGAGCCCGGCCCGAACGCCCACTCAATCACCCCGCGACCGCCGCCAGCCCTTCGGCCTCGAACCGTGCCAGTTGCGTCAGTTCCGCCTCGCTCAGCACGATACCGTCGCGCAAGGACACATCGCGCGCCGCAAACCGCCGCTCCGACGGCAACCGCGCGCCCTGCGCACCAATAGCGCTCAAAAGGCGCTCTCCCTCGGCAATCGGATCGCGCCCGCTGCGGGCGGCAAAACTGGCCGGATCGAGCGCCAGAATCAGCGCGCCGTGACGCGGTAAGAGATTGGTGCCGCCGGAGAACTCCAGAGCTTCCTTGCTCATGAACTCGCCCAGCATCGCGCCGGCCAGCAATTCGACCATGGTCGAAATCGCCGATCCCTTGTGCCCGCCAAAGGGCAGCATCGCGCCCGCCAACGCCGCCTCGGGGTCGGTGGTGGGATTGCCGTCCCGGTCCATCGCCCAGCCTTCGGGGATGGGCGTACCGGCGCGGCGGCGCAATTCGATCTCGCCGCGTGCGGCGACGCTGGTGGCGAAATCGAACACATAGGGATTGGGACCGGGGCGCGGCCAGCCAAAGGCAATCGGATTGGTGCCCAAGAGCGGCTCTTTGCCACCTGTGGGCGCCACTGAGGAATAGCTGGGGCACATCGATAAGGACGCAAGGCCACGCGCGGCCAAAGCCTCGACATCGTGCCAGAGCGCCGAGAAATGCAGGCAATCTCGGATCACCAGCGCCGCAAGGCCGATGTCGCGCGCACGCGCGGCCAGCGCATCGACAGCCGCGTCAAAGGCCGGGTTGGAAAACCCGCCGCCCGCGTCTACCTCAATTACCGCCCGGCCTGTGTCCTGCAGCACCGGCGCCGCATCCGGCACCACCTTGCCTGCCGCAATCACCCGCAGGCAGCCTTCAATCCGGTAGATGCCGTGCGATTTGCAATGATCCCGCTCGCCAGCGACGATCACCCGCGCCACCGCTGCCGCACTCTCGGGGCGTACGCCGCAGGTCTCGAAAATCGACGTCACCCGCGCCAAGAGGTCGTCAACGGAAATCACGTTCGGCTTGGTCATGCGGGCTTTTTCCTTTTACCTTTGGGGCTTATTTGTCGACGTCGGTATAGGTGCAGGCCCAGAACACCTTGGTTTCGGTATCATCAAGGGCGCGTAACCCGTGTTTGAGGGTGCTGTCGAAATAGGCGCAATCGCCGGGCTCCATGATCACCGGTTCGTAATGCTCGACCGTCAACTCGACCCGACCCGAAAGCACATAGAGCGTTTCCTCGCCGTCATGCGATTCCAACTCGTCGCGTGTGAGCGGCGCGCGTTTCTCGACCAGCGTCACCAGCGGAATGATCTTTTTCTCGGCCAGCGCGTTGCACAGCACTTCGTATTCGAAATTCTTGGCGCGCACCTTGCGCCCCTGCCCTGCCCGCGTCACCGTCATGCGCGTGGTTTGTGTGGCATCGTGGTCGGCGGAAAAGAGCCGCTCCATGCCGATATCATAGGCGCGGGCGATCTTGATCAGGTTCTCATAGCTGGGCGAAACGCGCCCGTTCTCGATCTTGTGGATGGTCGACAGCGCAAGCCCGGTGCGCTGCGCCGCCACTTCGAGCGTATAACCGCAGGCCTGCCGCACCGACTTCATCCGCGCCCCAAGATCGGCACGCAACTGATGGCGCTCGACGTCCCAATCATCCGCCGCGCTCTCGACTGAGGTTTTTTCTGTTTCGGCCATAATTTTTCTTTTCTTACCAGTCGTGATTGTTTAAGCATATATTTACGTTGGGCACAACAGTAGCAATGCAGAGTGCGCAGGGGGAGACCGAATATCGGATTTTTCGAAATCCCCGCCCGACCGCTCGCAATACAGACTTCAACAAAGGGTGATCTCATGCCGGACCTGATCGTTGCCGCCGAGGTGCAAGGCCCGATCCTGCTCTGCGACGAGGGGCTGAGCGTCTGGGGCGGTGTTGATCCCCTGAGCGGGCGGATCATCGACGCGCATCATCCGCAACAGGGGCAATCGCTGGCCGGGCACATTGTGATGATGCCGACAAGTCGCGGCTCTTGCACCGGCAGCGGCGTGCTTTTGGGGTTGGCCTTTGCCGGAACCGCGCCCAAGGCGCTGGTGTTCCGCGAGGGCGAGGATATTCTCACCTTGGGCGCGCTTGTGGCCACGCGGCTTTTTGAGCGGCCGATCGCTGTCTTGCGCCTCTCTGCCGCCGAATATGACCGGCTGGCGCAGCAATCCCATGCCACGATCACCGCCACCCATCTGCGCGCGGGCGATCTGGAGGTGCCGCTGACCTCTTTGGCCTCCGACGGTCTGACCCTCTCGGACAGCGACCGCGCCTTTCTGGCCGGGGACCATGGCAAGGCGGCGCAATTGGCGATGGAGATCATCACCACGCTCGCCGCCGCCCAAGGCGCGCCAAGCCTCACCGATGTGACCCGCGTGCATATCGACGGCTGCATCTATGCCAGCCCCGCCTTTCTGACCTTTGCCCGCGCCATGGCGGACAAGGGCGGGCGGGTGCGGGTGCCCACGACGATGAATGCCATATCGGTCGATCACGCCAATTGGCGCGCGCAGGGCGTGGCCGAGGATTTCGGTCTGCCCGCCAGCCAACTGGCCGATGCCTATGTCGAAATGGGCGCGCGCCCCAGCTTTACCTGTGCGCCCTACCTGCTCGACGACAAGCCGGTCGCTGGCGAGGATATCGCCTGGGCCGAGAGCAATGCCGTGATCTATGCCAACACGGTTCTGGGCGCGCGCACCGTCAAGCATGCCGATTTCATGGACCTCTGCATTGCCCTCACCGGACGCGCCGCGCGCGCGGGCGTCTATCTCGATCAGAACCGCGCGCCGCGCCGGATCATCGACATTGACGTGCCAGAGGGTATCGACGATGCCTTTTGGCCGATGCTGGGCTGGATCGTTGGTCAGGTTGCCCCCGACCGTATCCCGCTCTTGCGCGGGCTGGAGGGATTGCACCCCTCGGACGATGATCTCAAGGCGCTCTGCGCGGCCTATGGCACCACCTCCGCCTCACCGATGATGCATATCAAGGGGATCACGCCCGAGGCGGATATGCCCCCCACGCCCGATGCCGATCACGCCCGCATCACGGCTGCGGATTTTGCGCAGGCTTGGCAGGGGTTCAATCAGGGGGCTGATAAGGTTGATCTGGTGGCCCTTGGCAGCCCGCATTTTTCCGCCGCGGAATGTGCGGCCTTTGCGGATTTGATGGAGGGGCGGCAGGTCAATCCCGCCGTAGCCACGATCATCACCCTTGGGCGCGGCACACTGGCGGCGATCACCGCGAATGGCGTCAAGGCGCGGCTTGAGGCTGCTGGTGTGACCATCGTGCCCGATATCTGCTGGTGCTCGATTTCAGAGCCGGTGTTTCCCCCCTCGGCAGAGGTTCTGATGACCAACTCCGGCAAATATGCGCATTATGCGCCGGGTCTCAGCAATCGCGCCGTGCGGTTTGGCTCGCTCGAACAATGTGCCATGACCGCGCAATCTGGTATGGCCCCCACAACCCCACCGCCGTGGATCGCCGCGGCCCCGGCCCTTGTGGGCCACTGACCGCCGCCACAGGCACACCGCCCATCCAAAGGAGTTTCCCATGAAGAAAGACGTCTTTCACGGCACCATCCCCGCCCTGCTGACCCCCTGCACCCCGGATCGCAAACCTGATTTCGACGCGCTGGTGCGCAAGGGGCAGGAAATGATCGCGGCGGGCATGTCGGGCGTGGTCTATTGCGGGTCCTGCGGTGACTGGCCGCTCTTGACCGATGACGAGCGGATGGAGGGTGTCGCGCGCCTGACCAAGGCGGGCGTGCCCGTTGTCGTGGGCACGGGGGCCATCAACACGAAATCCGCCGTGGCCCATGCCGCGCATGCGCAAAAGGTGGGTGCGGCGGGCCTCATGGTGATCCCGCGCGTCCTGTCACGTGGCCTCTCGGTCGCGGCGCAGCGCAACCATTTCAAGGCTATTCTGGACGCTGCCCCGGATGTACCCGCGATCATCTACAACAGCCCCTATTACGGCTATGCCACCAAGGCCGATCTCTTCTTTGCCCTGCGCGCCGAACACAAAAACCTGATCGGGTTCAAGGAATTCGGTGGCAAGGATGACCTCAGCTATGCCGCCGAGCACATCACCTCGCAGGATGACGACGTCATCCTGATGGTGGGCGTCGATACCGAGGTCTACCACGGCTTTGTCAAATGCGGGGCGGTGGGGGCCATTACCGGAATCGGCACGATGTTCCCCAAAGAGGCGCTCTTGCAAGTGGCCCTGTCGCGGCGCGCAGCGACGGGCTGCCCCGAGGCGGATATGCGGGCACGCGAATTGGCCGAGGCATTTTCCGTGATTGCCAAGTTCGACGAGGGTGTCGATCTCGTGCTCTATTTCAAGCATCTCATGGTGCTGAAGGGCGAAGAGGAATACCGCCTCAACATCAATGAAACGGATGCGCTTTCGCCCTCTCAGGCGCGGTTCTGCGAGGCGCAGTTCCATCAGTTCAACGCATGGTTCGCCAATTGGGTCAAACACGGCGGGGTGATCGCTGAATGCATGTGACCGACAGCCACACCGGCGGCGAGCCGACGCGCGTGATCCTTGACGGCGGGCCGGACCTTGGGTCCGGGTCCCTGTCCGAGCGCGCCCGGCTGCTGGCCTCGAAGCATCGCGATTTTTACCAATCGGTCAGCCTCGAGCCGCGTGGTCAGGTGGCGATGGTCTGTGCCCTTATGGTGCCGCCGACCGATCCGACCTGCGTCACCGGCGTGATCTATTTCGACGCCGAGGCGGTCTTGGGCATGTGTGGCCATGGCACCATTGGCCTTGTCGTCACGCTCGCGCATATGGGCCGGATCAAACCCGGCACCCACCGGATCGAGACGCCTGTTGGTGTGGTCACCGTCGATCTGATTGACGCCAACACCGTTACCGTCACCAATATCGAGAGCTACCGCACGCATACCGGCGTCACGGTCGAGATTGAAGGTATCGGCGCTGTCACCGGCGACGTGGCCTATGGCGGCAATCTCTTTTTCCTTGTCGATCCCAGCCCCGTTCCGGTGCATTCCGGCAATATCCGGGCCCTGACCGATACCACCATCGCTGTGCGCGAGGCCGTGCAGGCGCAGGGGATCGAGGTGGATCACGTGATCTTTTACGGTCCCTCCGACGATCCGGCGGCACACAGCCGCAACTTTGTCCTTTGTCCCGACAATGCCTATGACCGCTCGCCCTGCGGCACGGGATGTTCGGCGCGTCTCGCCTGTCTCGCGGCTGAGGGGCGTTTGGCCGCAGGCGAAGAGATCATGCAGGAAAGCGTGATCGGCAGCACGTACCGGCTGTCCTATACGACCGGGCCGACCGGCGGCGTCATCCCCTCGATCACCGGGCGGGCCTATGTGATGGCCGAAAGCACATTGCTTTTTGATCCCAACGATCCGTTTCGCAACGGTATCCGTCTCTAACCCTTATAACAAAGGTGCCGCATGGCCCGCTCAGACATCATCGTCATCGGTGCCGGCATCATCGGCGTGACCAGCGCCCTCGCCCTGCAACGGGATGGCCATACCGTACGTATTCTGGACCGCAAGGGTGTCGCCTCTGAGACCTCACGCGGCAATGCCGGGGCCTTTGCCTATACCGATATCGAGCCGCTGGCGACCCCCGGCATCCTGCGCAAGGCGCCGAAATGGCTGCTCGATCCGCTGGGACCGCTGTCGATTCCACCCGCTTATGCGCTGCCGCTTATGCCGTGGATGCTGCGCTTTTGGCGCGCCAGTTGGCAGGACCGGTATGCGGCGGCGGTCACAGCCCAAGCCAGCCTGATGCATCAGTCCCGCGCCGCACTTGAGCGGCTGATCGCGGATGTTTCCGGCGAGCCGCTGATGCGCCGCGAGGGGCAATTGCAGGTCTATGAGGGTGAGGCTTCCTATCGCGCCAGCCTGCCCGCATGGGACTTGCGCCGCCAGCACGGCGTGCGCTTTGATCTCCTTGAAAGCCCCGCCGCGATTGCCGAAGTGCAACCGGGGCTCAATCCGCGCTTTACCCATGCCGGCTATACCCCTGACTGGATGAACACCGTCGATCCAGCCCGCTGGACCGAACATCTGGCGCAGCAGTTCGTCGCCGCAGGCGGCGTTATCGAAATCGCGGATATCCGCGCGCTGCGGCAGGTGGGTGACGGCGTCGAGATTGAGACCGCAACCGGCACGACACGCGCCGATCAAGTTGTTCTGGCGGCGGGCGCATGGTCGCATCATCTCGCGCGCACGCTGGGCGACGCCATCCCGCTCGAAACCGAACGCGGCTATAATACCACATTCCCCACCGCCAGCTTCGATCTGCACACCCATCTGACCTTTGCCGATCACGGCTTTGTCATATCCAAGATAGGCGACGGCTTGCGGGTTGGCGGCGCGGTGGAACTGGGCGGGCTGCGCCTTGCGCCCAATTACAAACGTGCGGAAATTCTGGTGCGCAAGGCCCGCGATTTCCTGCCCGGATTTGATCCGCAGGGCGGCACGCAATGGATGGGGTTCCGCCCCTCGCTGCCCGACAGCCTGCCGATCATCTCCCGCGCGCCGCGCGCCGACCGGGTGATCTATGCCTTTGGTCACGGGCATCTGGGACTGACGCAATCGGCAGGCACGGCAGAACTTGTGGCGGCCCTCGCCGCGCGACGTGATCCGGCGATATCCCTGACGCCGTTTGACGCGGGGCGGTTTTAGGGAGAGATTTGGCCTGAAGGTGACATTGGACCTCAGCGATGAGCCGCGCGGTCGCTGGGCCGGGGATGAGCGATGCAACGGCGGCAACTGCCACTTAATGCAAGCAAAGTCCGTATGACGTCAAAGAGATGAACTACATCTCAAAATCGCTAGGCCGTCACGCCGAAGGCGTGCCGAGAAAAAGCGGCGCACCTTCGGTGCGACGGACGGCCCAGCGATCGCGCGGCGCCCTTCGGGCTTGATTCCGCGCGTAAGCGCTTTAGTCCAACGTCCCCTTCAGACCAACCCCAGCCCCCCCTCACCCAATCCTCGGCCATGTATCCGACAACCGATATCCCCCCGGCCAGGGATCGCTCGGGTCGAGCATGTGCTGCGCGGTGCCGGTGATCCACGCCCGCCCGTTGATCTCAGGGCGGATCGCCTCCAGCCCGGCAACCCGGACCCGACCCAGAATGCGCCCATGAAACTCTGACCCGATGATCGACACGCCGGTAAAGCGATCCTCCTCGTCCATCTCGCCCCGCGCCGCCAAAATAGCCATGCGCGCCGAGACCGCCGTGCCGGTGGGGGACCGGTCGAGCTTGCCGGGTTGGATCGCCACCACGGATTGCGCGCGCAAGGCGTTGCCCTCGCGCGTGATCGGCCCGGCAAAGAGGCAAAAGGAATGATGCGCCCAATCGGGTTTTTCGGGGTGCTCGAACCGGAACTGCGCGTTGGCGGCATTGGTGATGCGAATGCCAAGCTCTGCGATCTGGCGCGCGTTATCCTCGACCAGGTCGACGCCAAGCGCCACCGGATCGACTACCACGAAGCTATCCCCGCCAAAGGCCGTATCCACCATGATCCGCCCCACACCCGGCACATCGAGCGGCACGCCCAGACGGCTGGCAAAGGACGGCAGGTTCTCCACGTAAATCCGCTCGGCCTTGCCATTGGCGCAGTCCGCGCGCACCCGGACAAGACCACCCGGCGCTTCAAGAACCATATGGGTCACCGGCTCTTGCATGGGCAGGATGCCACTATCCAGCAACACGGTCGCCACACAGATCGAGTTTGAACCCGACATCGGCGGCGTATCCTCGGGTTCCATGATGATCCAGGCGGCCTGTGCGTCGGGGTGCTTGGGTGGCACCAACAGATTGACATGCCGGAACACCCCGCCGCGCGGTTCGTTCAGCATGAAATTTCGCAGGGTCTGATCCTCAGCGATCCATTTGCGCTGCTCCCAGATCGTGTCGCCGGGGGGCGGCGTCACGCCGCCGACGATGACATCGCCCACCTCGCCCTCGGCATGGCAGGAAACGACGTGAATGATCTTGGTGCTGCGCATGATGTGCCCTCGTGCCGCTCTGCTGTTCCGTGGTCCCGCCTGTCACCCAAGGACCGTGCCCGGATGGTATGACGGAGCTTTGCCCTCGGGGTCAATGGTCACCGGACCACCGCCCGGCATCAGCACAGCATGCCCGCTCAGGCCGCCTTCCCGTCTGCCAGGCAGGTCGTGCGCAGGCCCAGCATCTGCCGCGCCTCGGCACATGTGGCCACGGGGCGCGCATGACGCGCGCAGATCTCGACCACCCGCCGCACCAATGCGGCATTCGAGGGCGCAAGCGTATCGCGATCCAGTCGCACGTTATCCTCAAGCCCGGTGCGGGCATGCCCGCCGGCCGCGACGGCCCATTCATTGAGCGTGATCTGATGCCGCCCGATCCCCGCCGCGCACCATGGCGCATCCGCACCGAACAGGCGTTTGACCGTGTGGATGTAATAGTCGAACACATCGCGGTCGACCGGCATGGCGTTCTTGACGCCCATCACGAACTGCACATAGGGCGTGCCAAGAAGGTGTCCTTGATCGGCCATGTCCTTGGCCTTGAGGATGTGGCTCAGGTCGAACGCCTCGATCTCGGGCTTGACCTCATGGGCGCGCATTTCCGCGGCCAGCCAATCGACCAGATTGGGCGGGTTCTCATAGACCCGAGTGGGAAAGTTGTTGGACCCGACCGAAAGCGAGGCCATATCGGGGCGCAAGGAAAGCATCGCCCCCCGCGTTTCCCCCGCGCCCGACCGACCACCTGTCGAGAACTGAAGGATCATGCCGGGGCAATGCGTCTCCAACCCTTCCTTGAGGCGGGCGAACTTTTCCGGATCGGACGAGGGCGATCCATCGGCGTTGCGCACATGCGCATGCACGATACTCGCCCCGGCCTCAAACGCCGCATGGGTCGATTCGATCTGTTCGGCCACAGTGATCGGCACCGCCGGATTGTCGGATTTCTGCGGCAGGCTGCCGGTGATCGCCACACAGATGATGCAGGGTTTGGTCATGTCGGTCGCTCCTGTCAGGCCGCTTGCACTGCCACGCGCGGCATCCGCGCGAGGGCATCAAGGAAAAACGGGCGGAACCCTTGCGGATGTTCGCTCATCGGGAAATGGCCCAACTCGTCCATCACCGAAACCGTCGCACCGGGGATTGCCGCCGCCGTGCGTTTGGCATCCTCGGGGGTGCAGGTCAGGTCATAGGCTCCGACCAGCAGATGCACCGGGGTTTTGCCGGTGTCGATCTGCCCCAAGCGCCCGATCAGGCTATCGTCGCGGGTGTAAAAACTCAGATCGCCGCGAAAGACGCCCGGACCAGACTGCATGAACATCCAGAGCGTATTCCAGCGTTCGGCATTCGGGGCATAGGGCGAAATATTGGCCGAGACGAGGGCGGCGCCCATCTCGCCGCCATGGGCATCGGGGCGGTGAAACCAGTCGATATCATACCACGCGGGCTGAAAATCCGAGGCCTCGATGGCGATAAATCCGCTGAAACGCTCGGGATGCAGCGCCGCCAGTTGCAGCGCGATACGCCCGCCCATGGAACAGCCCGCCAGAATGGGGCGTTCCAGCCCAAGACCCGCGACCACCGCCAGCACGGTTTCTATATAAGCCTCGGTCGTCAGCAGATATTCCTGCGTTTCAAACCCCTCGGGCGGCAGGGATTTCCCGTGCCACGGCATGTCAAAGGCAATCAGGCGATGGCCCGCCGTCACCTCGGCGTCGTTCATCAAATGCCGCCATTGCCGGGTATCGGCCCCGGCGGTGTGCAGGCACAGAACGGCGCGCCCCTGCCCCGCCTCCTCGAAATAGATCCGGCGCAGGGTGCCACCGATCTCGATGGTCAGGTAACGGCCTGTGATTGGCTCAATGCTCATGCTGCACCCTCCTCGGTGTGGCGGGCCAGCGCCATGACCTCCTTGAAGAACCGCAGGTTCTTGACCAGACACAGGATGTCGCCGTCAATCCGCCCGCGCCCAATCTTGGCCAGCCCGAAAATATCGTGAAATCCCGGCGCAGGACGCGCCTGCCAGAATTGCTCCAGCGCCTCGGCATCGGTGCGCAACGCAAATCGCCACGGCGTCTTGCGGCTTGGCCCGGCCTCGACCGAAACAATCCGCCCCTTTTCGAAGGTCAGATAGATCTCCTCGCCCTCGACCTCGATCAGCACTGTCTCGGAAAAGAGCCGCCCAAGACGCAAGAGATGCGGCTGATCCTCAAGCCATGCCTGAATATCCTGAAACCTGTCGATCACCTCTGCGCCTCCCTCTCTATGCTGCGGATGTGCTAGAAGTGGCATCTAAGGGGGCGTTTGATCCATGCCGGAGCGGGTATCACGCGATACCGCCTGCGGCATTGGTTTGACGCCCGCCATGACCGACAACAAGGACCACAGGGCGTGCCCCGGCCAGCCCCCGGATATCAGAAACCCACCCGTTTGGAGGAGAACCCATGGGAATCGTCAATCTTGAGAATATCACCGATGTGGTGATCGCGAGCCTCGGCAAGCACGGTGACATCACCGACCGCCAGCGCGAGATCATGACCGCATTCATTCGCCACCTGCACGCCTTCTGCAAGGATGTGAACCTGCAACATGGCGAGTTCCTTGACGGCTGCGAATTCCTCAAGCGCGCGGGGCAAACGTGCGACGAGAACCGGCAGGAATTCATCCTTCTGGGCGACATCATCGGTGTCGAGGTGCTGGTGGACATGCTGTCGAACCCGATTGACGGTCCCGAGAGCGAGTCGACCGTGCTTGGTCCCTTCTACCGCGAGAACCCTCCTGTGCTGCCCAAGGGCGCCTCGACCATCCAGAAACATTACGACAACGAGGAAACCGCCTATTACGAAGGCTACATCCGCGATGCGGCGGGCAAGGGCATCGCCGGTGTCACGCTCGATGTCTGGGAAGATGCGCCCAATGGCATCTACGAAAACCTCGACCCGGATCAACCCGAATACAACCTGCGCGGCCGCTTTGAGACCGATGCGAATGGTCATTACGCCTTTGTCGCCGTGCGTCCGGTCCCCTATCCGATCCCCGATACGGAAACGGCGGGCGAGCTCTTGCGCTACATGGGCCATCACCCCTACCGCCCCGGCCATATGCATTTCATCATCTCAAAAGACGGCTACCGCCAGTTGATCAGCCAGATCTACGATGGCGACAGCAAATGGCTCGATGATGACAGTGTCTTTGCGGTCAAGGACAGCCTGATCGGCACATTCAAACCGGCCCCCAAAGAGCTTGGCACCGACCTGCATTTCGAGTTCGATTTCGTGCTCAAGGCGGACGCTGCGGCTCAGGCCGTAGCCGCCGAATAAACCGACCTCCGTCCCTGCAACCTCAGGGGCTCCGTCACGCGGCCAGCCTTTTGCATTTCGTGTTGCAACTCATGGCCGAGATGCCTGCGGGTATAATGCAATGTCCAACAAAGTCTCCCGAAGAAATCTTCGGGAGACTTCTGCGCTGGAGGTCGGCAGAGCGGGACAAAGCACCATGTCGCTGCGTTTGCGCCAATTGCTTCTTTCGGTAGTAGGCTAAAGACATGCTCCACCGTACTTGGGAGTCAGATTGCTGACAGACCCACCTTCCGCCTGCCAATGAATCCGCCATCTGAGGGTACAAGGGAACTTGCTCTTTTCGAAAATCGCATACTCGGCTTCTTCATGGATGGTGAAGCCTTGATCGCTCAGACGAACGACGAGCTCCTCCACCGT
>NZ_LADY01000036.1:0-108178 GCF_000961715.1 Roseovarius sp. BRH_c41
GGCCCAAGCGAATTGTCCGCCTCGATCAAGGTCAGATAGCTGCGGTGGGTATGGGCCAGAAAGATCATCTGGCGGGTCACATAGGTGCCCGGATCATGGGTGTCAGAAGTGTTGCCATCATGCACACCCCAACGGAACGTGCCGCCCGGCGTCGGGTTCGCAGCAGCGGACGTGCCCCATAGACCAGTGGCAGCCGAGGCCGTTATACCTGCAGCTGCGGCGAAATGCATGAAGGAGCGACGCGAGATATCGCCGGTGCGCGCTGCCTGTGCGAGCCGGTCCAAAAGGACCTGATCGGTTTTCTTTTTCATTTGGTTTCCCTGTCTTGTTTTGAATCTGTCATTGGTGAGGCCGCAGCATCAGCCCACACTGAAAGCTTCCTTTTCAGTGGGGCTGCAAGGATGCTCAAATACGACATGTTTCTAACAGAACACGAAATGCCCCTTGTTTCCAGTGCTTAATCCAGCAAAGGAGAAGCTTTAAAAGGTCATAAATGCTGAGGTTTTCTGAGATTTCGCCGAGTTTTCTAACTGCGACGCATCCGTAGCTTGGCAAAGTAATCGAGACGTTTCTTGAGCTCACGCTCGAACCCTCTCTCGACCGGCTGATACAGAACCGGGCGTTTCATGGTCTCCGGAAAGTAGTTTTGTCCCGAGAATCCATCCTCTGCGTCATGGTCATAAGCGTAGCCTTCGCCGTAGCCCTGCTCCTTCATCAGACGGGTTGGAGCGTTGAGGATATGTTTGGGCGGAGGCTCGCTTCCGGTTTTCTTTGCCTCGCGCAGCGCCGCCTTGTAGGCCGTATATCCAGCGTTGGATTTCGGCGCGAGGGCCAGATAGGCCACAGCCTGAGCCAGCGCCAATTCGCCCTCGGGGCTGCCGATCCGCTCATAGGTTTCCCACGCATGCAGGCAGATCGATTGCGCCTGTGGATCAGCGAGGCCGATATCCTCGATCGCCATGCGCAGGATGCGTCGTGCGAGATATCGTGGGTCTTCACCACCCGTCAGCATCCGGGCCAGCCAATAGAGCGCGGCATCAGGATCTGAGCCGCGCACGGATTTATGCAATGCCGAGATGAGGTTGTAATGCTCGTCACCCGACTTGTCGTATTTTGCCGCGCGTTTCATCAGGCGGGTGGCAAGGGCGCTGCTATCCAGTTTTCCCTCGACCTTCCACGCCGCCACCTGTTCGATCAAGTTCAAGAGCGCGCGGCCGTCGCCGTCAGCCATTTCAAGCAAGGCCTCGCGCGCCGGACCATCGAGCGGCAAGGCGCGGCTCAACTCTTGTTCGGCACGTTGCGCGAGGCGTTCGAGATCAGCGAGCACTAAGCGCGTCAGAACCAAGACCTGTGCCCGGCTGAGAAGGGCGGCGTTCAACTCGAAACTCGGGTTTTCCGTGGTCGCACCAACCAAGAGGATCGTGCCATCTTCCATATGCGGCAGAAACCCATCCTGCTGTGCCTTGTTGAACCTGTGGATTTCGTCAACGAAAAGCAGGGTGCCGCGGCCCTGAGTGCGGCGGTGCTTGGCCTCTTCGAACACTTTGCGCAGTTCCGGCACGCCGGTAAAAATCGCACTGATCTGGATGAAATGCAGATCGGTTTCGTCAGCCAACAGTCGGGCAATGGTGGTCTTGCCCACGCCGGGCGGGCCCCAGAAGACCAGCGAGGAGAGGCTGCCGGAGGCAAGCATCACGCCGAGCGGGGCTTCGGGGCCAAGCACCTGATCCTGTCCGATGACATCAGTGAGACGACGCGGTCTGAGCCTGTCGGCCAAGGGGCGAGGGCCCGTGTCGGGACGCGGCGTGTCGCCTGTATCAAAGAGATCCGCCACCGCTCAGATCCGGAACCGCAGCGCCATGCGCCGGCCACCACGCTGCACCTCAAGGGCCAAGGTCGTCTCGGCGCGCTCCAACGCCTCGGCGGCACTTGCACTATCAGGTGTGGTGCGACCATTGACGGACCGCAAGATATCGCCGGCGCGTAACCCGGCACGCGCACCGTAGGGGCCGGGATCATCCACAATCACCCCCTCCGACAGAAGTGGAAGGCGGTAGTCCTCGATCACGGCGGGGTTGATTGTCGACAAGAACATTTGAGGGATTGCAGCACGCGGGCTGGTCTCCAATTGGTTGCGCGGTGGGGTGTCGGGGGCGGCGATCATGTCCACCTCGATCTCTTGCTCAACGCCATCGCGCAGGCGGGTGATTGTGGTCTTGGACCCGATTCCGGCCAGAGACATGCGATAGATCATCTCTGCGGGGCTGTTGACGGGCTGACCGCCGACCATCGTGATCACGTCGCCGGGGCGGATGTCGCGGACAAAGCTGCTGAGGGGATGCACCTCGGAAATCACGATGCCGTCGGGGCGGGCGATGCCAAGCCCCTCGGCCATATCCGGGGTTACAGGCTGACCACCCAAACCCGCCCAAGGGCGTTCAAATGTCGTTTTTCCATCCCGTGCCTGTGCCACGAACTGTGCCACCAAGGCCGAGGGAATGGCAAAGCCGATACCGTTCGATCCGCCCGAACGCGACAGGATTGCTGTATTGATTCCAATAAGATGGCCGTTCACATCGACCAAAGCACCGCCCGAATTTCCGGGGTTGATCGGTGCGTCGGTCTGGATGAAATAGCCACGTGCGTTGCCGGTGGCCGTGCCAGAGCGGGCGAGGCCGGAGACGATTCCGCTGCTGACGGTTTGGCCCACGCCAAAGGGGTTGCCGATGGCCAGCACCAATTCGCCGACCTGCACGGTGTCGCTGTCGCGCAGGGTGAGGGCGGGCAGGACCGGTGCATCCTCGATCTGGAGGACGGCCAAATCCGCCTCTTCATCGCCCAAGAGGACGCGGGCGGCGTATTCGCGGCGGTCATTGAGGACCACGCGGATATCTGTAGCCTCACCCACGACATGATAATTCGACACGACGATACCATCCTCCGAGAGGACCACGCCGGACCCAAGAGAGTTTTGAACGCGCGGGCGCGTTGCGCCGAAGTCATTGAAAAATCTCTCGAAAAACGGGTCTCCCCGGAATGGGCTGGCGCGGGTGGCGACGACGCGGCTGGCGTAGATATTCACCACTGCCGGAGCGGCCTGTTGGACGACCGGGGCAAAGCCCAACTGAATTTCGGCCGGCGTGACCGGCACGCGGGTTTCGGCGTGCGGCAGGCCGGGAAGGGCCAATAAAACAAGGCAGAGAAGGCGGACCATGACAGGCTCCCCAAGGGTGATCTTGGCCTTTGAGATATGCTGGGAGTGGCGCGGCAATGCAAGGCTTTGCGGCCTCTTGCGGTGGCATATCCCCGAGGGCCAACATGCAAAACCCCCGCCGGTGAGGGCGGGGGCGTATCTGTAACCACTTGAAATGGTTATAATCTTATTCGTCGTCAGACATTTCAAACGCTGCGACGCGGGCCTTGTCGGCGGCGCCTTTGGCGTCGACGTCACGGTCCACGAACTCGATGATGGCCATGGGTGCCATGTCACCATAGCGGAACCCGGCCTTGAGAACGCGGACGTAACCGCCCTGACGCTCTGCATAGCGCGGTCCGAGAATGTCGAACAGTTTGGCCACATAGGCATCCTGCTTGAGCTGGCTCGCAGCCTGACGGCGCGCATGCAAATCCCCACGTTTTCCGAGGGTTATCAGCTTTTCGATGATCGGACGCAGTTCTTTTGCCTTGGGCAATGTGGTCTTGATCTGCTCATGTTCGATGAGCGAGCCGGCCATGTTCGCCCACAGCGCCTTGCGGTGCTCGTGGGTGCGGTTGAGGCGGCGGTATCCTCTTGCGTGACGCATTTTCTATCTCCTAAGCGTTTTTGCTTTGTCCGGCGGTCTGATGCGTGTCAGCCGCTCTCCTTGGGGCGGGATTGCCCGGGTCGTGATGCGTACATGGCGTACCATGTGTACGCGGGTTTTGTACACTGGGTTGAACGGTGCGCGGAGGCTGCGCACCGCCCAAAATCTTAGAACGCGTCTTCGAACTTTTTGGCGAGGTCTTCGATGTTGTCTGGCGGCCAATCCTCGACATCCATGCCAAGGTGCAGACCCATGCCCGAGAGAACCTCTTTGATCTCGTTGAGCGACTTGCGGCCAAAGTTCGGGGTGCGGAGCATCTCGGCTTCGGTCTTTTGGATGAGATCGCCGATATAGACGATGTTGTCGTTCTTGAGGCAGTTCGCGGAGCGGACCGACAATTCCAACTCGTCCACTTTCTTGAGCAGGAGCGGGTTGAATTCGAGACCGTCGTCGTCGTCCTGACGGCTGGCCGATTCGGGTTCGTCGAAGTTCACGAAGATCGACAGTTGATCCTGAAGGATACGCGCGGCGTAGGCCACGGCGTCATCCGGGGTGATCGAGCCGTCGGTTTCGATCTTCATGGTCAGTTTGTCGTAATCGAGAACCTGACCTTCGCGGGTCGGCTGGACCTCGTAGCTGACCTTGGAGATCGGCGAGTAGATGGCGTCAATCGGAATGAGACCGATGGGTGCGTCCTCGGGCTTGTTCTTGTCAGCCGAGACATAGCCCTTGCCCTGATTCACGGTCAGTTCCATGAACAGGTCAGCACCTTCGTCGAGGTGACAGATCACATGGTCCTTGTTGAGGATCTCGATGCCTGCGCTGTCGGAGATGTCACCGGCGGTGACGACGCCCGGACCCTTGGCATTGACCGAAAGACGCTTGGGCCCTTCGACTTCCATGCGGATGGCCACGCCCTTGAGGTTGAGAACGATGTCGGTCACGTCTTCGCGGACACCGGCCACCGAGGAGAACTCGTGCAACACGTTGTCGATCTGCACGGCGGTGATGGCCGCCCCTTGCAGCGAGGACAGAAGAACGCGGCGCAGCGCGTTGCCCAGCGTGAGACCAAAGCCGCGCTCGAGCGGCTCGGCGATCAGAACCGCCTGACGCAGCGGGTCATTGCCCGGTTTCACGTCAAGCTGTGTCGGCTTGATCAGTTCAGCCCAATTCTTGTGGATCATGCGTCCCTCCATTCTTGCTCTGTTCCCATGTCCAAAGGTCCAGAACGCCCGAGGATGTAAAATGACGAAAAGGGGACCGCGCCATAGCGCGGCCCCACCTGGATAGATGTTGTATCAGACCCGGCGGCGTTTCGGCGGGCGGCAGCCATTGTGAGCCATCGGGGTCACATCACGGATCGAGGTGATGTTGAAGCCAACGGCGGCCAGCGCGCGCAGCGCCGACTCACGACCCGAACCCGGACCCTGAACTTCGACGTCGAGCGACCGCATGCCATGTTCCTGCGCCTTTTTGCCTGCATCTTCGGCAGCCATCTGAGCGGCGTAGGGCGTGGATTTACGCGAGCCTTTGAAACCCATGGTCCCGGCAGAGGACCATGCGATTGCATTGCCCTGCACATCCGAGATCAGGATCTTGGTGTTGTTGAAAGACGAGTTCACATGAGCAACGCCGGTGGCGATGTTCTTGGAGACCTTTTTCTTGGTGCGTTTGGTATCGCGTGCCATATTGAATGCCCTCCCTTATTTCTTCTTGCCGGCAATGGCTTTTGCCGGGCCCTTGCGGGTGCGAGCATTGGTGTGGGTCCGCTGACCACGCACCGGCAGATTGCGACGGTGACGCAGGCCACGGTAGCAGCCCAGATCCATCAGGCGCTTGATGTTCATCTGGGTTTCACGGCGCAGGTCACCTTCGACGGTGAAATTCGCGTCGATGTGTTCGCGCAGGGCCAGAGCCTCGGCATCCGACAGCTCGTTCACGCGACGCGAGGTGTCGATGTTGAGGGCTTCGCAGATGGATTTAGCCGAGGAATGGCCGATTCCGGTGATATAGGTGAGGGCGATTGGAACCCGTTTGTTGGTCGGGATATTGACGCCGGCGATACGTGCCAAGTGCAGTTTCCTTTTTCGTTGCGGTTCCGTAGCACCAGAACCTTTTTTCACAACGTAAGCCCGAGGCGATCACGCACCGGGCCGCGGCTGATTTCAGATGAGCGATTCGCAATTCGGGGGCGACCCGGAAATAGAATCAATCTCGCGTTCGAGATAGGGCTGGTTAGGGGGAAATGAACGGAGCGTCAAGGCCCCGCCCCCCGGCATTGCCCTATTTGTCAAGTGCTTTGGCAATCTCGGCCTGAACGACATTGATTTCCGCGAGACCGTCGACCGAGGTCAGTTGGCCATGAGCGTAGTAATAGCCGATGAGCGGGGAGGTTTTCTTGTAATATTCCATCAGGCGGTTGCGCAGCGCGTCTTCGTTGTCGTCGGCGCGGCGCCTGACATCTGTCGAGCCGCATTTGGCGCATTTGCCATCGGTGGGCCAGGGTTTGGTGATGTCGTTATAGACCTCGCCGCAGTTGCCGCAGGTCGAACGGGCCGTGATGCGCTGAACGAGTGCTTCGTCATCGACACGCAATTCGATCACGGCCTCCAACGTCTCGCCCATCTCTTCGAGCAGGTCGGCGAGGGCATCGGCCTGTGCCAGCGTGCGGGGGAAGCCATCAAAAATGAAGCCGCCCTTTCGCTCCGCCTGCAATTGTTCACGGATGAGGCCGATCACGATCTCATCGGTCACAAGATCGCCGCGCGCCATGACATCGGCGACGATCCGCCCCATGTCCGAGCCGCTGTCCTTGGCGGCGCGCAGCATGTCGCCGGTGGAGAGCTGGATCATGTCGCGGCTCTCGACCAGGTAATGCGCCTGTGTGCCCTTGCCCGCGCCCGGCGGTCCGAGAAGGATGATATTCATCTGCGCGCCGGTGCTTTTCTGCGGGAGCGTTTCTTGCCCTTGCCGCTGAGCTGGGATTTCTCGATCAGCCCTTCGTATTGATGGGCGAGGAGGTGCGATTGCACCTGCTGGATCGTGTCCATGGTGACAGAGACCACGATCAGCACGGATGTGCCGCCGAAGTAGAAGGGGATCGCGAATTGATTGCGCAGCACCTCGGGCAGAAGGCAGACCGCCGCGAGATAGGCAGAGCCCAGAACCAGCACGCGGGCAACGACATAGTCGAGATATTCCGCTGTCCGCTTGCCCGGACGGATGCCGGGAATGAAGCCGTTCTGGTTCTTGAGGTTGTCGGCCACTTCATCGGTCTTGAACGCGACGTTGAAGGTGTAGAAATAGGCGAAGAACACGATCATGATCGTGAAGAACAGCAGATAGAGCGGCTGGCCGGGGCCGAAATAGGCCATCACGGTCGAGAGGACCGGATTGGTCGTACTGCCCGAGAAGGTGGTGATCGTCGCAGGCAGCAGGAGCAGCGAGGAGGCAAAGATTGCCGGGATCACGCCTGCCGGGTTGACCTTGACCGGCAGGTGCGAGGAGCCGCCGTCATAGATCTTCATGCCCACCTGACGGCGGGGATATTGAATGTGGATCTTGCGCAGGGACCGCTCCATGAAGACCACGAAGGCGATCACGGCGACGACCATCACCATCACGCCGACGATCACGGCGGGGCTGACAGCGCCCGAGCGGCCAGAGGCGAAGAACTGCGCCAGAGCGGCGGGAACCTCGGCGATGATGCCGACAAAGATGATCAGCGAGATGCCGTTGCCAACGCCGCGCGCGGTGATCTGTTCGCCCAGCCACATCAGGAACATGGTGCCGCCGACCAGCGTGATCATGCAGGAGACGATAAAGAACATGCCCGGATTCGTGACCATTTCGCCGGATTGCAGGCTGACGGCCAGACCGTAGGATTGCAGCGTGGCGAGGACGACCGTGCCGTAGCGGGTGTATTGGTTGATCTTCTTGCGACCCTGCTCGCCCTCTTTCTTGAGTTGCTCAAGAGCGGGCACCATGGCGGTCATCAACTGAACGATGATCGACGCCGAGATATAGGGCATGATCCCCAGAGCAAAGATGCCCATGCGCCCGAGTGCGCCGCCGGTGAACATCGACAGCATGCCGCCAATGGACGCCTGCGCGCCTTCCATGAATTCACGCAGCGCGATCCCATCAATCCCCGGCACGGGGATGAAGGTGCCCAGCCGGTAGACAATCAGCAGGCCGAGGGTGAACAGGATGCGTTTGCGCAGTTCGGTGGCCTTGCCAAGCGCGGACCAGCTAGTGTTGGCCGCCATTTGCTCTGCTGCAGATACCATTCGCGGGTCTCTTTCATGTGACAACGCCGCCTTGGGCTGTTTTCCAGCTCAGGCGGCGTCAAAGGAAAACTTGGGCCATATGTAAGCGGCACGGGTGCCGCTCACAACCTCTTATTCAGCCGCTTGCGCGGTTGTGACCGAGAGGGAGCCGCCGGCCTTTTCGACCGCTTCGATCGCAGAGCGCGAGGCGCCTGTAACCTGAATGGTCAGCTTGAGGGTCACGTCACCCTTGTTCAGGACGCGGATGCCATCGAGTTTGCGGCGCACCAGACCGGAGGCGACGAGCGCATCCTCGGTGATCGGGGCGGTTGCGTCGATCTTGCCGGCTTCGACGAATTTCTGGATCAGACCCAGATTGATGACGGCAAAGGATTTGCGGTTCGGCTTGGTAAAGCCGCGCTTGGGCAGACGCTGATAGAGCGGCATCTGGCCACCCTCGTAGCCACCGATCGAAACACCCGAACGGGATTTCTGACCTTTGATACCCCGGCCACCGGTTTTGCCCATGCCGGAACCCGGACCACGACCAATGCGCTTGCGCTTTTTGGTGGCACCGGGATTGTCGTGCAGTTCATGCAGTTTCATTGTCGCTATCTCCTTGCCGGATGCGGCCCCCAGCGACGGGAGCGGCCGAACGCGGCGTGTGTGGGTTGAGTCGGACCCCAAGACGGGGCCACCGGGGGCGTATAGACGCAGGGCGCGTCGGGATCAAGGGCTGAGAATGCGTTGGGTGTCGTGGTTTGCGCGCGCAGACCTCAGGGGATCTTGGCGACACTGGCCGGTGACCGGTGACGAAGGAATCTGCCACAACTTTTCAAGCACTGCGCCAGTCGGTAAGTCTAGGGACAGTTCACAACCAGATTTGACGTCTGATGGTTAAAGGTTCCTAGATGATGCGGTTTTTCAGCAAGTCCCCTCGGCCCGGTCCGGTTTCGGAACAGAAGCAAGAGGTGCGGTTTACCGCAGCGGATGCGGCCTTGGCGCTGGAGCAGAGAGGACCGCGCCTCTTGGAGTTTGTGGCGAATTGCGTCGAGCCTCAGGCTCTGGGGGTGGAGATTGGCCCCTTTGACCGCCCACTTTTGACCCGCCCGGAGTGGAATGTGCGCTATGCGGACGTCAATACGACGGACGACCTCAAATATCTCGCGGGTCGCAGCCCGCTGCGGCATGTCGAGAAGGTTGTCGAGGTGGATTACGTGCTGAAGTCCGTGTCCCTGCCGCGCGCGATTTCCGGGCATGGGGTCAAATTCGTCTTTGGATCGCATGTTTACGAGCATATTCCGAACCTTTTGGGATTTCTGCGCGACATCGCGACGGAACTGGGCCGCGGGGGCACAGTCATCGGTGCCTTTCCGGATCGGCGTTACACCTATGATATCGACCGCCCAAGAACGACATTGGGCCAGTTTCTGGACCGCGATGCGCGGGATATTTCCCAGCCGGACCCGCAGACCGTGTTCGATCATTTCTATCACAACAGAGAGGTCAAAGCGGGTCAGATCTGGACCAAGGGTGCGGATCACGGTGCGCCTCGGAGATTTTCCCTCGGCCATGCGCAAGAGATGATGCAGCAGGCCCAGACGCGCTATGTCGATGTGCATTGCAACGTGCTCACGGATCAGGAGTTTGTCGACCTGACGGAGGTCTTTCCAGAGCTTGGGATCAACCTGGGTCTGCATGCTTTGGTCAAGACCTATCGCCCGCTGCACGAATTCCACTTTTGCCTGAAGGTGTTGTGACGACGCGCCGCAAGGGGGCATGACCCCTCAACGCATGCGTCCTCTCTGGACATGTGGCGGGATCGCGATAGGCTGGGAGAACTGCCGTGACCGGAGGCCCGCGATGCGCGCTCTGACGCTCTGCCTTGCCCTGACGATCCTGCCGGGACCTGCGTCCATGGCGGCGACGGGATGCGCCACCGATGCGATGCTGGTGTTCGACGGGTCGGGGTCCATGGCGGAGGTGGGACATGATCCGACCGCCCCGACCCGGATTATCGAGGCGCGCGTGGCTCTGCGGCGGGTGATGCCCGAGATTGCGCCCTATCGGCGGATTGGCCTGTTGAGCTATGGCGCGGGGGGCAGTCATCCCTGTTCCGGGATCACACGCCACTTTGGCCCGATGCCGGATGCCGGGGCTGCGGTGGTGGCGGGGATCGAGGCGTTGACGCCCGGTGGCCTGACCCCGATTGCCGCCTCAGTCGCGGCGGCGGCGGAGGTCTTGGGCTATCGCACGCAGACGGGCATCGTGGTCTTGGTCACGGATGGCAATGAGACCTGCGGCGGCACGCCCTGTGCGCTCGGGACGGCGCTCGCGGCGGAGGCGCGCGACCTCACGGTGCATGTGATCGGATTTCGCGTGGTGCATGACCCGTTTTCGTGGAACAGCCCCGAGGCGAAGGGCTATGACGGGCAGACGGTTGCGAAATGTCTGGCGGATGCGACGGGAGGATTGTTCGTCTCGACCGAAACGGTGGACGAGTTGGCGGCAGCCCTGCGCGAGACGCTGGGCTGTCCGCTGATCGGCAGGCTGTGGGTGGAAGCCCCGCCGCGTCGGCGGGGCTGAGCGTTCAGGCCGTGAGGCCCTCGGGCTCTGTCAGACCATTTGCGCGGCAGCAGGCGGTGAGGGTATTGGCCAAGAGGCAGGCGATGGTCATCGGACCGACGCCACCCGGCACCGGGGTGATCGCCCCGGCAACAGCGGCAACCGAGGCGTAATCGACGTCGCCGACGAGGACGGTCTTGCCGTCCCGCTCGATCCGGTTGATGCCCACGTCGATCACAGTGGCCCCCGGCTTGATCCAGTCGCCCGGCACCATTTCGGGGCGACCGACGGCGGCCACAACGATATCGGCGCGGCGGCAGACATCGGCGATGTCCTTGGTCCGGCTATGGGCAATCGTGACGGTGCAGCTATCGCCCAAGAGAAGCTGTGCCATGGGTTTCCCGACGATGTTCGAGCGGCCAAGCACCACGGCATCCATGCCCGCAAGCGAGCCGTGATGGTCGCGCAGCATCATCAGGCAGCCCAAGGGCGTGCACGGCACCATGGATTTCTGGCCGGTGCCCAAGAGGCCCACGTTGGAAATGTGAAAGCCGTCGACATCCTTGGCCGGATCAATCGAATTGATCACCAGATCGGAATCGAGATGTTTCGGGAGCGGCAATTGCACGAGGATGCCATGCACGGTGGCGTCCTTGTTGAGCTGGTCGATCAGCGCCAGAAGATCGGCCTCGGACGTGTCTACGTCAAGTTTGTGTTCATAGGAGTTCATGCCCACCTCGACGGTCTGCTTGCCCTTGGAGCGGACATAGACCTGGCTGGCCGGATCTTCGCCCACAAGCACCACCGCGAGACCCGGCGTGATGCCGTTTTCCTCTTTCAGGCGCGTCACATGCGACGCCACCTTGGCGCGCACCTCTGCGGCAAAGGCCTTGCCGTCGATCACTTTAGCCGTCATTCGCAGCCCTTTCCTCATTCTTGAACTATTCACGCCCAACGCGTAGCGCCGCCCGAGGCACTATACCCCGGGCGGCGCTGTTCGGTTTGGCTTAAAAGAGACCTTCGATCTGACCACCCGCATTGAGACGGATCGTCTCGGCGGCAGGTTTGCTGGGCAGGCCCGGCATGGTCATGATCTCGCCGCAGACCACCACGACAAAGCCAGCACCGGCCGAGAGCCGCACTTCGCGGACCGGCACGGAGTGGCCGGTGGGCGCGCCGCGGCGGTTCGGGTCGGTGGTAAAGCTGTACTGCGTCTTGGCCATGCAGACCGGCAGGTTGCCATAGCCCTGCGATTCCCATTCCTTGAGCTGATTGCGGATTTTCTGATCCGCGAGCACCTCGTCGGCACGGTAGATGCGCTTGGCGATGGTCTCGATCTTGTGGAAGAGCGACATATCATCGGGGTAGAGCGGTGCAAAGTTGGCTTTGCCGGACTCGGCCAGTTCGACCACCTTGCGTGCCAGCGGCTCCGAGCCTTCGGAACCGAGTTCCCAGTGACGTGACAGCACCGCCTCGGCGCCGTGGCCCGCGACATACTCTTTCACGGCTGCAACCTCGGCGTCGGTGTCGGTGACGAAATGGTTGATCGCAACCACAACCGGCACACCAAAGGATTTGACGTTCTCGATGTGACGCCCAAGGTTGGGGCAACCGGACTTGACCGCGTCGACATTCTCTGCACCCAGATCGGCCTTGGCCACGCCGCCGTTCATCTTCATCGCGCGGACCGTGGCCACGATCACCACGCAATCGGGGGCAAGACCCGCCTTGCGGCATTTGATGTTCATGAACTTTTCAGCGCCAAGGTCGGCACCAAAGCCCGCTTCGGTCACAACGTAATCGCTGATCTTGAGGGCGGTGGTGGTGGCGATGACCGAGTTGCAGCCATGCGCGATATTGGCGAAGGGGCCGCCATGCACGAAGGCGGGGTTGTTTTCCAACGTCTGCACCAGGTTCGGCTGCATCGCGTCCTTGAGGAGCACGGTCATTGCGCCCTCGGCCTTGATGTCACGGCAGAAGACGGGTGTCTTGTCGCGGCGGTAGGCCACGATCATCGAGCCGAGACGGTCTTCGAGATCCTTGAGGTTCTTGGCGAGGCAGAGGATCGCCATGACTTCGGAGGCCACGGTGATGTCAAACCCGTCTTCACGGGCAAAGCCGTTGGACACACCGCCCAGCGAGGATGTGATCTGGCGCAGGGAGCGGTCATTCATGTCCACCACGCGACGCCAGACGACGCGGCGGGTGTCGATGTCAAGCTCGTTGCCCCAATAGATGTGGTTGTCGATCATCGCGCTGAGCAGCGAATGCGCCGAGGTGATGGCATGGAAATCGCCGGTGAAATGGAGGTTCATGTCTTCCATCGGCACGACCTGCGCATAGCCACCGCCAGCGGCCCCACCCTTCATGCCGAAGTTCGGCCCGAGGGAGGCCTCGCGGATGCAGACAGTCGCCTTTTTGCCGATCCGGTTCAGGCCATCGCCGAGACCGACGGTGGTCGTGGTCTTGCCTTCGCCAGCCGGCGTCGGGTTGATGGCGGTCACGAGGATGAGTCGACCGTTCTTGTTGCCCTGCACCGAATCGATGAACTTCTGGCTCACCTTGGCCTTGTCATGTCCGTAGGGCAGCAGATCTTCGTTGGAGATGCCGCGCTTTTCGCCGATCTCTTGGATCGGACGCTTCTTTGCCTCGCGTGCAATCTCGATATCGCTCTTGTAACCCATAGTCGTTTCCTTCCCTTGTCTGTTGAGCCTGGTCTGACCACGGTCATAGCCAATCCCCGGCATCCCACAGCATGCGAATCCGACACATGGACCCGTGGTTGCGGCGGGCTGTCGCAGTCTGTGTCGGATCGGAAACGATTTTGGGGACTTTCAGAGCAGGCTGCCACGGGCACGCGACAGCTCGGACCAGATCGGTTGATCGGGAATATGCAGGCGCAGGGTATCGCCGCGGCTGAGCCGTCCCTCACGCTCGACCCAAGCGGTGACGCCGCGCCGCCCCGAGGCCGCGCGCTTGAACCGCGCCCCAAAGCCCGGCGCGTATCCCTCGATCACCTTGGCGGGCAATTGGCAGGGGCGGTTTTCCATATCCACCACCAAAGTCACCCCATCCGGCCCTTGCAGGCGCGACGAAGGCGGCAGGTGGCTGAGATCGGGAATACCCTCGATCACCAACGACGCCCCGAGCCATGCCGGGTCGAGCCGCGCGATGCCCATGGTCGCGGCGATGGCTGTGAGCTCTTCGACCGAGAGCACCGAGAATTGCCGCACATTGCGGATCTCGGTGTTGCGGGGATGTTGTGACAGCACGCGACTACAGGAGGGACGCGTCAAGCCCGCGTGGTCCTCGCCTGCGATGCCGGCGAAGGTCACGTCCACGGCGTCGAGCGGTTCCGCTTCGAGCGTGGTGTCGCGCTGGGCAACCCGGCCCAACCATGTGAGTCGAGCCTCATACTCGGTTGGGATCAATGCAGGCATTGGTGCGCGCCCCGTTTTTTCTTGGTGACAAATACTCGCCCCGCAGGGTCGCTCGCCCTGCGGCTCAGACTGTGAGCGTAAAGAACAGGCGGCGGAAGGGAAAGAGCACGGTGCCATCGGCGCGGACCGGATAGGCGGTGTGCATCACCTCTTCGTAGCGGCGGATGAGATCGGCCTTTTCCTCCGGCTCGAGGGCGGCCAGCACTGGGCGGGCATAGGTGCTCTCGGTGTAGCGGCGCACCGGATGGCTGCCGGGTTCTGCGGTGAGGCGTTGGTAATAGTCGGTTTCCCAGAGGCGGAATTGACCGAGGGGGGCCAACAGTTCCTCGTATCTGATTGGGGTCATCACGCCGGGAGTGCCCATTTTCTCGACTCGGCCGTCAAACAGTTCTTCGGCGAGCGAGAGCCAGACGCGGTGGGACGGTGCCTTGTTCTGATGCGGCATCTGCACGGCGAGCGTGCCCCCCTTGCCCAGCATGCGCACCAGCCGGGGCATCAGCGCCTCGTGATTGCCAACCCAATGCAGGGCCGCATTGGAATAGATCAGACCCGGCGCGCGGCGCGGGTGCCAATCGGCGATGTCGCCCTGTTGCAGCGCGTCATAGCCCCCGGCCGCGCGGGCCTTTTCGAGCATCGCCGGGCTGGCATCGACACCGACCACCGTTCGATTGCCCGCACGGGCGCGCAGCGCCTCGGCCATCACGCCATTGCCACAGCCGAGATCGACCACATCGCCCGCACCCATTTGCCCGACCGCGTTCAAGAGATCGAGGGCGGGGCGCAGACGTTGATCCCGGAACCTTGCATAGGCTCCGGGATTCCAGTCTTGTTTCGCGGGAGTCGTGCTCACGTCGAGGGCTCTGGCTCCAGCCCGCCGTCACCGGTGCCAGGCGTGGATTTGGGCTTGGTCTTGGGGATGGCGGTGACAGAGGGTTTGGTGGCCTCTGCCGTGCCATCATCGTCATCATCCGCCGCGGGCGGCTCGCCGCGCATGACGCGCTTGATTTCCTCGCCGGTCAGGGTTTCGTATTCCAAAAGGCCCTGTGCCAGACGCTCCCAATCCTCTTGACGGTCGGTTAGGATCTTCTTGGCGCGGATATAGGCCTCGTCGATCAGGCGTTTGACCTCTTCCTCGATCAGCTCTTTGGTATGAGCGGAAATCGAGAAGCCACCCGCGCCGTTGCCCATGTAGCCTTCGTGCGCCTGTTCATAGTCGATATTGCCGACCTTGTCGGACATGCCCCAGCGCATCACCATGGCGCGCGCCAGGCCGCTGGCCTGCTGAATGTCGCCTGCGGGACCGTTGGACACGTTATCCTCGCCGTATTTGAGGATTTCGGCAGCCTTGCCCGCCATGGTCATGGCGAGTTTCTCTTCGCATTCCGAGCGGTGCCAGTTGAGGCGGTCGATCTCGGGCAGGCTGACCACCATGCCGAGGGCGCCACCGCGCGGGATGATCGTGGCCTTATACACAGGATCGCATTTCGGCAGGGCGAGGCCCACGACGGCATGCCCGGCCTCGTGATAGGCGGTTTTTTCCTTTTGGTCGTCGGTCAGGACCATCGAGCGGCGCTCGGCCCCCATCATCACCTTGTCCTTGGCGTTCTCGAAATCGACCATGGTGACAAAGCGGCGGCCCACACGCGCGGCAGTCAGCGCCGCCTCGTTGACGAGATTGGCAAGGTCCGCCCCCGAGAAGCCCGGCGTGCCGCGTGCAATCAGGCGCAGGTCCACATCGGGGCCAAGCGGCGTCTTGCGGGCATGCACGTTGAGGATTTTCTCGCGGCCCTTGATGTCGGGGTTGGGCACGGTGACCTGACGGTCAAAGCGACCGGGACGCAGGAGCGCGGGATCAAGCACGTCCTTGCGGTTGGTGGCCGCGATGATGATCACGCCTTCGTTGGCCTCGAACCCGTCCATCTCGACAAGGAGCTGGTTCAGCGTCTGTTCCCGCTCATCGTTGCCGCCGCCATAACCCGCACCGCGGTGGCGACCGACGGCGTCAATCTCGTCGATAAAGACGATACAGGGCGCGTTCTTCTTGGCCTGCTCGAACATGTCGCGCACACGGGATGCCCCGACGCCGACGAACATTTCCACAAAGTCAGAGCCTGAGATGGTGAAGAACGGCACGCCCGCCTCGCCTGCAATCGCGCGTGCCAGCAGGGTTTTACCGGTGCCCGGCGGGCCAACAAGCAGCGCGCCCTTGGGGATCTTGCCGCCGAGGCGCGAGAATTTCTGCGGGTTGCGCAGGAATTCAACGATTTCCTCAAGCTCTTCCTTGGCCTCGTCAATGCCGGCCACATCGTCAAAGGTCACGCGGCCATGCTTTTCGGTCAGCATCTTGGCCTTGGATTTGCCAAAGCCCATCGCGCCGCCCTTGCCGCCGCCCTGCATGCGGTTCATGAAATAGATCCAGACGCCGATCAACAGGAGGAAAGGCAGGAGCGAGACCAGGAAGGTCTGAAAGCCGGATTGCTGCTGGCTCTCGGCCTTGACCGGGATACCTGCGTCGATCAGGCGTTGGGTGATTTCTGCATCCTCGGGCTTGATCGTGGCGTAGTCCTGACCATCCGCGCCGCGATAGCGGACGGTTTCGCCATCCAGTGTCACCTGGCTCACGGCACCGCTGTCAACTGCCTCGACAAAATCGGAATATGGCACCGCGCGGCTCTGGAGTGTGTTGCCCGAGCCACTGAACAGGTTGAACAGCGCGAGGATCAACAGGAACAGCACCAGCCAGAAGGCGATATTTCTTGCGTTACCCAAGGGTTCTCTCCCAAAATTCGTATTCCCGTGCGTCTAGCACAGGGTGCGTGGATCATAAATAGAGATCACGGGCCTATCTTCAATGAGATAATAGCGCCATCAGCAGATTGTCCCGGTCGCGGCGCAGGGTTAAGGCCCAGCCGTTCGGCCAGCCCATGAGGGGTGCGGCAATCAGGGAATCGCCCTGCCAGAGACCGGGTGTTGCCAAGGCAGACGCATGCGGCAGGCCGCTGAGACGCCAATCGGGGCAGGCGCTCAGGCCCGCAGGACCGAGGGCCGCAATCTCGATATCGGCAGGATCTGACGGGCCGATTGCCTGCCAGCGAGTGTCCCACAGGGCGGTTGCGGGCGTGCGCAGATCCTTGACCGCGTCATATTCGCGCGTGAGGCGCAGGTGACCGGATTTGGCAGGCAAAAGCAGGCCGCCCTGCAGGGTCATGGTCTGGCCTGCGCGCGCCGCTGCGAGCAGGGCGGACAGGGCCGCGCCACGCGGCGGATACTCCGCCCCGGTCAGCCACTGGAGCGCGCCATGCAGCAGGCGGCGGGCGATCTCATCGGGCAGATTGGCAAAGCCCGCGTGATCAATGAGCAGGTCGCCTGCCTCACCACGGGTGAGCGTGCGGGCAGCGGCGTGGGTGGTGTGAGAGAGCGCAGTGCGCGCGTCCGACAGATTGTACGCCACTTCGGCAAGGGTTGCGGCATCCAGGCCCAGAGGGGCCAGAGCCGCGAGGATTTCGCGCGCGCGCGGGCGAAGATAAGACGTGTCCACATTTGTAGGGTCGTCAATCCACGTCTGCCTCAGCCCGCGAAGATGGTCGCGCAGGGCTTCGCGGGCAAGACCCAGGAGCGGGCGATGAAAGGTCACGCCCTCTTGGGTCCAGCGCGGGCGCATGGCGGCGAGACCGTCCACCCCCGCGCCGCGCGCCAGCCGCATCAGGAAGGTTTCGGCAAGATCGTCCTGAGTATGGCCGATGGCGATGTCGGTCAGGCCCTGCGCTGCGGCCCAGTCCGACATGAGCGTGTAGCGGGCGCGGCGCGCGCGGTCGGGCAGATTGCCGGACCCGCCGCAGCCCTGCCAATGCAGAGTGTGGTGCGGCACATTGAGGCGGGCGCAGATATGCGCCACCTCTGCGGCCTCGGCCCCCGCCTCGGGGCGCAGGCCGTGATCGACGGTGACAGCGGCAAGGGCCGGGCCGCCTGCGCGCTGCCAGTCATGGAGGAGATGGAGGAGCGCCAGCGAATCGCTTCCGCCGGAGACCGCCACCCCGAGCCGGGGCGGCGGATGCCCTGCAAAACAGGCCGCGACACGGTCGCGGAGCCGCGCATCGGGCGGTGTCACGAACAGCCCAGGCGGCTCATCTCGGTTTGCGCGGAGGCAACGGCCGCCGCCGTGGGATAGCGCGCCGCCACTTGGGCGAGGGTCACGCAGGCCTCTTGGGTCTGGCCCAGACGGCCAAGCGCGCGGCCCAGACGAAAGAGGGATTCCGGGGCCTCTGCGCCGTCGGGGGCAGCGCTGAAGCTGTCGAGATAGGCGCGCGCGGCCTCGCTTTGTTGGCCCGATGCCTCAAGCGCCTCGCCGCGCAGAAGACCGGCCCGGCCCGACAGCGGGCTGCCCGGATAGGTGGAGAGGAAGGTGGCAAACCCTGCCGCCGCCTCATCGTGGTTGCCGGCCTGCAAGGCGGCCTCGGCGCGCTCGAAATCGTCCTTTTCGCCGATTGCAAGTTGGGGGGCATTGTCAGTGGGCGTGGGGGTCGACGGTGATGGCAGAGCGGCGGTGCCGCCGCCCGCTGTCACCGGATCAACCCCGCCCAGAGTGCTGCCCGGCTCCAGCGTGGCGATGTCGCAGGCCGGTTCCAGTTCGCAGAGGCGGAATTCCAGATCGCCCACGCGATTGGTGCCGTCAGACACCACGCGGTCGATGCGGAATTCCAGCTCTTCGGTCTTGGAGGTGAGGCGCTGTACCTCGCTTTCGATGGCATTCACGCGGTCCACGAGCGAGCCACCGCCGCCGAGTTGCCCCGCGCCGCCGGTGGTGCTGAGTTCGCGCTTGAGATGCTGCAAGGTCACGTAAAGGACCGACAGTTCCTGTCGGATATCGGCCAAGGTCTGATCCGATTGCGCGACAGCCCCATAGGGCGCGACAAAGAGGCCAGCGGCCAGAAGAAACGCGAAACGGCGCATGGTTCTGCCCTCTCTCAGTTCGTTCAGCTGCCCAGACCCGCGGCGAGCACGGTGACCGCGCGGCGGTTCTTGGTGTAGCAGGCCTCGTTGCTGCAAATCTCGATCGGGCGTTCCTTGCCAAAGCTGACGACGCGCAGACGGTTGGAGGCGACGCCCTGGCTGATGAGATATTCCTGCACGGCGTTGGCGCGGCGCGCACCCAGCGCGAGGTTGTATTCGCGGGTGCCCTGCTCGTCGGCGTGGCCTTCGATCACGGCGGTGAAATCGCGATTGGTCATCAGCCAGTTGGCCTGACCGGCAAGCGTGGATTGTGCCGTTGCATTGAGGGTGGATTGGTCCACCTCAAACAGCACGCGGTCGCCAACGGCCTGCTGGAAATAGGCGGCCGAAGTCGGGTCCTGCGCCGACCCTGCAAGGCCAGCCCCGGCGCCGGCGCCGTTATTGAGATCGACGGAATTGCCGTTGTCGAAGCGATCGGGATTGGTACAGGCGGCCAGTGCCAGCCCTGCACAGAAGATCAGTGTCTTGCTCAGATAGGTCATTTTAGCCCCATTCGGTTTCTGCCTTGGCCGTTAATATCACAGCCCGCGCCCCAAGGAAACGCAGGCCTTGTCTGTTCAATTCTGGAGCGGCGACCACGACGGGTCGCTCGCCCCGGTGTTGGTGGGCACGGCCTTGAGGTTGCGCCCGGTGATGTCCACCGAATAGAGGCTGGCCTGACCCTGCGCGCCTTGGGTCTCGCGGGTGAACATGATCACGCGGCCATTGGGCGCCCATGTCGGGCCTTCGTCGAGGAAAGAGGCGGTGAGCAGGCGTTCTTCGCTGCCATCGGTGCGCATGACGCCGATGTGGAACCGGCCCTTGGATTGCTTGGTGAAGGCCACGAGATCGCCTCGCGGCGACCAGACGGGCGTGCCGTAGCGCCCCTCGCCAAAGCTGATGCGCCGGGCCTCGCCGCCGCCTGCGGCCATGACATAGAGCTGCGGTGTGCCGGAGCGGTCGCTCTCGAACACGATCTGGCTGCCGTCCGGGTTATAGCTGGGCGCGGTTTCGATCGAGGGGGCGGTGGTCAGCCGGGTGCTGGCCCCGCTTCCGATGTCCATGGTGTAGAGATCGGTGTTGCCGCCCTGGGTCAAGGAATAGACCACGGTGCGCCCATTGGGGGCAAAGCGGGGGGCGAAGCTCATCGTGCCATCGAGGGTGGGCAATTCACGGCGGCCAACATTGGCGACGTCAAGGACATAGATCCGCGGAAAGCCGGTCTCGTAGCTGGTATAGAGCACCCGGTCGCCAGTGGGTGAAAAGCGGGGTGCCAGAACGATGCTGGCACTATCCGTCAGATATTGCGTGTTGGCCCCGTCATAATCCATGATCGCCAGTCGCTTGGCGCGCTGGTCCTTGGGGCCGCTTTCGGCGACAAACACAACGCGGCTGTCGAAATAGCCGCCCTCGCCGGTGATCCGGCTGTAGACCTGATCGGCAACCTTGTGGGCGATGCGCCGCCAACCGTCCTGTGTGCCGACCAATTGCTGTCCGGAGCCCAGTTCCTGACCGGAATAGACATCATAGATGCGGAATTTCGCCACGATGCGCCCGGCCCCATCGGTGCTGACAGCGCCCGTGATCAGCGCCTGCGCGTTGACCGCGCGCCAGTCGGCATATTGCACCGGGCTTTCGAAGCTGGTGATCCGGCTGATATGCGCCTCGGAGGGGATCTGGCGAAAGAGGCCGGTGCCCGAAAGGTCGGCGGCGATCACGCTGGCGATGTTACGGCCGAGTTCCTGACCAGCCGCGCTGTCCGACACGAAATCGGGCACGGCAAAGGGCATCGGTTCGATCACACCTTCTGTGATCTCGATCCGAAGTGGGCCGTTGCCCTGCGCCAGTGCGGGCATGGCCCAAAGCGTGAGGGCTGCAAGGAGGGTCATCATAAAGCGCATCATTTGATCCTCATACTCTCCGGATTGAATGTCATTTCGATGTCACGCCACTGATCGTATTTGTCAGCAGGTAGGTTAAATCCATTGGCACCGCAACGAATGATGGCGCGGCGGGCGGCCTCGAAGGCCTGACGGGCCGCAGCGTCAGCGCCACCCGAGAAACTGTCCATGCGGATCGAGCCATTGTCTGGCCTGCCATCCTCGCCCATTCGGACCGAAACCACAACCGTTGTGCCCAGCGCCTCGGTGCTGAGAGAGCCCACGTTCCAGCATTGCTGCACGGCGACGCGGAGGGCGTCCTTTTCGCCCGATGTCAGAGGCGGGCCGCTGGGGGCGGTGTCGGTCTGCTGGCTGGCGCCAAGGGCGGCGGCAAGCGCGTCATTGACGGCGCTCTGATCGGTGGCGGGCGCGGTGGGGGTGGGTTTCGGTGTCTCTGTCGCGGTGGGTTCCGGGGTCTCGGCGGGGGCCGGGGTTTCGGCCTGCTCGACGGGGCGCGCGGGGCGTGGTTTGGGGCGCAGCGAGGAGGTGGGCGCGGATTGCTCCGGCTCTTCGGCCTCGGTCACGATCTCGGTTGCGGCCTCTTCGGGGGCGGTGGCCTCGGACGGTTCTTCCTGAACTTCGGCCCCTTCGTCGGGGGTGACGTCGGGTTGCGCCACATCGTCGATGCGCACATCCGGCTCTGGCGGTGCCACGGCCTCGGGGGCGACGCGGGGGACGGGGCGCGGCTTGGGGCGGGGCGAGACCTCGGGCACCACGACGGCCACGTCCTCTTGCGGCACGTCCATCACAGGAGCAGTGTCTTCAACCTCGGCGGGCGCGGGTGGGGTGATCTCGGACACATCCGGCGCGGGATCGGGCGGCGCGCTTTCCTGAACCTCGGGCGGCGTGCTCTCGGGAGCGGCATCCGGCGTAGAGGCAAGCGGCGGGGCGGCATCGCCCGGCGCGGGGGGCTCTGGGGTGTCGACATTGGCGACGGCCTCGGGCGAGGTCGAGCGCTCGACGAGGGCGGCAAAGTCTTCGGTGGAAATGGTCGTGGCTTCGACCACCTCGAAGGGTGGTGGATCAGAGCGGAACACGCCCCCGAACAGGGCCCAGCTGATCAATGCCAGATGGCCCACGCCCGATATGATCTGTCCGGTGTTCACCAGATGCGCCCCTAGCCGCCCTGCCCGTCAAGCGCCGGGCCGCCAGCATCTGTGACCAGCCCGATATTGCCAAAGCCGCCGCGATTGAGCGCGCCCATGACCTGCATCACTTCGAGGTAGGGCACAGCCCCGTCTGCGCGCAGGAAAACCCGCGTGCTGTCGCGCTCGGTGGCGATGGCGCGCAGGCGGGCGATCAACTCGTCACGCGGCACCTCTGTGGTCTGGATCATCACGACACCGTCGGCGGTGACGGTGACGGTCAACGGCTCTTCTTCCTCGCTTGGGAGGGAATTCGCGGCGGTCTTGGGCAATTCCACGGGCACGCCCACCACCATGAGCGGCGCGGCGACCATGAAGATGATCAAAAGCACCAACATCACGTCCACAAAGGGCGTGACGTTGATTTCTGCCATCGGACGCGAGCGGCCGCGCCCGCGCCTGCGACGCCCTTGATCGCCCGATTTCTGAACGACACCCGCGCCCATGCTCTAGCTGTCCAACTGTCGGCTGAGGATGGTGGCGAATTCGTCGGCAAAGGCCTCGTATCCCGCAACGATGCGGTCGGCATCGGCACTCAGCTTGTTGTAGAAGATCACCGCCGGAATGGCCGCAATGAGGCCAAGGCCGGTGGCCAAGAGCGCCTCTGCGATGCCCGGTGCGACGACGGCAAGGTTGGTATTCTGCTGCTCGGCAATCTCGATGAAGGCGTGCATGATGCCCCAGACCGTGCCGAACAGGCCGATGAAGGGTGCGGTGGAGCCGACTGTCGCCAGCACCTGAAGCCCGCTCTGGAGCCCTTCGGATTCCTTGGCGATGGCCACATCCATGCTGCGGTCGATCCGCGCCGTGGCCCCGGCGATCAGATTGCCGTCATTGCGGTGACTACGCCGCCATTCCATCATCCCGGCGGCGAAAATCCTCTCGGATTGTCCGGCGGGATCGGGGCCGATTTCGTCGAAGAGGCCATCGAGCGGCTCTCCGGACCAGAAGCGGCGGTCGAAGATTTCGGCTTCGAGCCGGGCCTTGCGGTAGACGATGATCTTTTGAATGATGATCGACCACGACCAGAATGAGGCCACGATCAACATGAACATCACAAGTTTGACGATGAAGGTGGCGCGCGCAAAAAGCGCCCACATGGAGAAATCCATCTCCTGTGCCAATGCCAGGGTTTCTGCTTCCATTTGCCTGCTCTTTATGTGTCTGGCCGTTTTCCGGCCTTATTGCGAGGCAAACTATCCTATTTGTATGGGGAAAGCCAACACCATCCGATGGTTCACGCGGGTTTGAGGCGAATTTCGCGCAAGGATCAGGCGGATAATTGCCGGATCATGCCGCGCGGCTCAGGCTTTGCCTTCCGATTGTGCTTCGAGCAGCATGTAGCCGCGACCGTGCACCGTCTTGATGCGGCGGTTGCCCTCATCACTATCAAAGAGTTTGCGGCGAAGGCGGCTGATAATCCCGTCCACCGACCGGTGGCTGATCGACCAGTCGCTGCCATGCACGGAGTTGATGATCTTGTCGCGGGACAAGATGGCATTCGTATGGGACGCGAGCACCATCAGGACGTCGAACTCGAGCGTGGTCAGGTCGACAAGACGGCCTGAAACATTGACACTGCGGACCACACCGCAGATTTCCATGTCGTCGACACGGCGTAAATAGCGATCAGGCAGGGGCCGCGCGCCGCCCTCTTGCAGCGGTGTGATCACGGTCCGACGCAACACCGAGCGGACCCGCGCGCAGAGTTCTCTGGGGCGAATCGGTTTGGCGAGGTAATCGTCGGCCCCCATTTCAAGCGCCATGACCGTGTCGATCTCGTCATTGGAGTTGCCCATCACGATCACGCCCGCTGCGGATCTGTGACGCAGGTCGCGCGCTATTTCATAACCATCAAGTCCACGGTAACGGGTCGCCACCAGACAGATGTGAACCTGATGCAGCTCGACGGTTGCCAGAACGCTGTCATCCGGGCCGCATGAAACGGTCTCGAAGCCCTCATCCGCAAGCCGGTCTGTCACGAGCGAATGAGTCGTGCGGTCCTCATCCAGAACCAGAGCCCTGAGTGGCATTCTTGTCTCGCTTTGAGTCTGCCCGCACCTCTCCGGCGCGCGTGCCGATGGCGAAATGGGGGGGGGTAAAACGGAAAGCCGGAGGACAAAAGAACATGCCGCGGCGCTCTGGGATCAGACCGGTTGGTCCCGATACTCACAAAATCGTGAAGAGGCATATAGAAGTAATCTTTGGAGCACAACCCACACTAGAAAACATTTGGTAATCCTAGGAAACATAACCTTAAACGGCTTCGCCCGATTGTGGACACAATCGAACATGATCCTCTCTGTGTTGCAGATCGCAACGGGATACAATCATAAGACTATGGGGGTGCATGTTATGACTATTCAGTTCTTTACCCCGCGCGGACCGGGGAACGAGGTTCTCAGACTGCCGAGTTCTTTGCGGCGCTCCGTTAAATGGTTGCCGCAGATTGGTGACACATTTCCTGATTTCACTGTGGATACGACCCAGGGTCCGTTGCGGTTTTGGGACTGGGCCGAGGGGAGTTGGGTCCATCTGTTCAGCCATCCCGGCGCCTATACGTCGGTTTGTACGACCGAGCTTGCCGCCCTTGCCGATTGTTCGTCGGAGTGTCAGGCGATCAATCTCAAGAATCTGGCGCTGACCGGGGCCACGGTCGAAGACCAACGCGCTTGGCACGAGGATATCCACAAGCTATTTGGCTGTGTCGTCGATTTTCCCGGCGCGAGCGATCTAAACCTGAAACTTTCCCAGCTGTTCGGGATGGTTCATGACAAGCAGGAGGTGTCACGACCAATCCGCAAGAGCTTTCTCATTGATCCGGCCTTGCAGGTGCGGCTGATCTTTGAGTATCCGACCTATATCGGGCGCAACATTGATGAGGTTTTGCGCGTGACCAAGGCGATACAGCTACACGATAGAACCGGCGCGTACACGCCCGCTGACTGGGATCATGGGGATCTCGTGATCGTCCCTGACACGCTCCCGGACTCCGAGGTCAGACGGCATTTCGCCTCTGACTCGGTAAGACTCACACCCTATTTGCGGGTGGTCGAACCGAAAAGCCACCTCAGGCTGGTGTCAGGGACGCAGAAGCAAGGGTAAGCGCACAGGCTGACCAGAAGGCCCCACGCACACCACCGTCACCACGGCCTGCAAGAGCCGCTCTGTCCCGCGCGTCACGGTCTGTTCCATCACCAGACGTGCGGCGGTGACAGTGATGGTGCGGGTCTCGACCTCGAGCACATCGTCGAAGCGCGCGGGGGCGAGAAAATCCATCTCGACCCGGCGGACCACAAAAATCGTGCCCGCCGCGCGCATGGCGTTCTGATCAATGCCAAGGTCGCGCACCCATGCGCTGCGGGCGCGTTCGATGAACTTCAGGTAATTGGCGTGATAGACGATCCCGCCCATGTCGGTATCCTCGTAATAGACGCGGATTGGAAAGACATGTGGCGGGCGGGTCACGGGCTCTGTCCTGTTTGGGATGCAGGTGCAGCAAAGCACCCTCCGGGGCTGCGCGCAAGAGCCGCGGTTTCACGACGTGGAAAATCGTCACAAGCTGGGTTGTGGCGCGCGGAGGTGGCCGTATATTACGCGAGATCAACTGAAACGGCGCAAAAATTGCACCCGCCACGTGGTGCTGTAGCCGAGGCAGATAACAGGGACAGGGGGGCAGGACACGCATGGAGAACGCCGGAGGCTTTTTGCCGATCATCGCGGCGCTGCCCTTTTTGGGTGCGCTTTTTCCGGGGTTGATGATTCAGGCAGGGCGAAACACCTGCGCTGCCTTTACCGCCGCTCCGACGATCCTTGCGCTCATCTTGCTGTTGCTTTCAGCCCCGGCGGTGATGCGTGGCGAAGTGCTGACGTTTGGCATCGACTGGCTGCCGTCCTTGGGTCTGAACGTGAATTTCATGCTGGACGGGCTTGGGCTGCTGTTTGCCGGCATGATCCTTGGCATCGGCCTGCTCATCATCCTCTATGCCCGGTTCTATCTGTCGCGCGAAGATCCGATGGGGCAGTTTTACACCTATCTGCTGCTGTTTCAGGGCGCGATGGTGGGGATTGTCCTGAGCGACAATATCCTGTTGCTGCTGGTGTTCTGGGAACTGACCTCGCTGTCGTCGTTTTTGCTGATCGGCTATTGGAAACATCTGCCCGAGGGGCGGCAGGGCGCGCGGATGGCGCTGACGGTGACGGGTCTGGGCGGTCTTGCGATGATCGCGGGCATGCTGATCCTGGGGGATATCGCCGGAAGCTATGACCTGAGCGTGATCCTGACGCAGAAGGACGCGATACAGGCAAGCCCGATGTATCTGCCGGCGCTGATCCTGATCCTTTTGGGCTGTTTCACCAAATCGGCGCAGTTTCCGTTCCATTTCTGGCTGCCGCATGCGATGGCCGCACCGACGCCGGTCTCGGCCTATCTGCATTCGGCGACGATGGTGAAGGCGGGCCTGTTCCTGATGGCGCGGATGTGGCCGGTGCTGGCGGGAACGCCGGAATGGTTCTGGATCGTCGCCTCGACCGGTCTCATCACTATGGTAATGGCGGCCAAGATTGCCCTCTTCAAGGATGACCTGAAGGCGCTCTTGGCCTTTTCGACGGTCAGTCATCTGGGCCTGATCACCATGCTCTTGGGGCTTGGAACCAAGGCGGCGGCGGTGGTCGCGATGTTTCACATCATCAACCATGCGACGTTCAAGGCGGCGCTCTTTATGACCGCAGGCATCGTGGATCACGAGGCGCATACCCGCGATATCAAGCGCCTTGGCGGTCTGCGGCATCTGATGCCGATCACCTTTACCATTGCCACGATTGCGGCACTGTCGATGGCGGGTATTCCGCCGCTCAACGGGTTCCTCTCCAAGGAAATGATGCTGGCCGAGGTGGCCGAGACGCAGTGGATCGGGCCTTATTGGCTGATCGGGGCTGTGGCAACGCTGGGCGCGCTGTTCTCGGTTGCCTATTCGTTTCGCTATATCGCGCATGTGTTTCTGGGCCCCAAGCGCGACGATTATCCGGCCAAGCCACATGATCCCGGATTTGGCATGTGGGCCGCACCCGCATTCCTGACGGTGCTGGTGATCCTCATTGGCCTGATGCCCATGACCTTTGCCGGGGATCTGGTGCGGGTTGCGGCGCATGCGGTCACGCAAGAAGATCCGCATGTGAAGATTTATCATTTGCATGGCTTGGTGCCCGCCTTCTGGATGTCGGTGATCGCGGTGATCGGCGGCGCGGTCCTGCTTGCGTTGCATCGCCCGCTGGCGCGGCTGTGGGAGGCCACGCCACGCCCCGAGGCCAAGGTGATGTTTGACGCGGTAACGCGTGCGGCCACCGCGCTCAGCACGGTGCTGACGGATGGCATCCACAATGGCGCGTTGACGCGCAACGGGGCGATTTTCGCGGTGACGGTGATCGGCGCGGGCCTGTTGGCCTTTACCGGCGGCAGCATGGCCGAGGCGACGCGGGACCCCCTGCCGATTACGATGCTGCCTGCGATTGGCTGGCTCTTGCTGGTGCTGGCGACGATCTGTCTGGTGGCGTTCCATCGCAACCGGTTCCTGGCGCTGGTGCTGATGGGGATTGTGGGCCTGATCGTGTCGATGGGCTTTGTCTATCTCTCGGCCCCGGACCTTGCGCTGACGCAAATCTCGGTCGAAGTGGTGACGATCATCCTTCTGCTCTTGGCGCTGAATTTCCTGCCGCGCGAGACTCCGATCGAAAGCAGCGTCGCACGGCGGATGCGCGATGCGGCGATTGCCGTGGTGGGTGGCGTTGCCGTTACCGGCCTGACCTACGCCATTCTGCTGCGCGATTTCGCAGCCGAGAGCATTTCGGTCTTTCATCTGGCCAATTCCTACAAGGGCGGCGGCGGCACCAATGTGGTCAATGTGATTCTCGTCGATTTCCGTGGCTTTGATACCTATGGCGAGATCATCGTTCTGGGGATCGCAGCGCTAGTGATTTTTGCGCTGACCGAGACCGTGCTCAAGGGCCCCGGTGGGCGCTGGCTGTCGACGTGGAAGGCACAGCGCTATGCCGAGGCGGGTGACCGTCACCCGCTGATGATGGTGGTCGCCACCCGCGTGATGATGCCCATCGCACTGATGGTGGGCGCCTATATATTCCTGCGCGGCCATAATGAGCCGGGCGGCGGGTTTATCGCCGGTCTGATCGTGGCGATTGCGTTTCTGATGCAATACATGGCCTCGGGCTTTGCCTGGGCGGAGTCGCGGCAGCGTGTGACCTATCATGCGACCATCGGTGTAGGGGTTCTGATCGCCTCTGTTACCGGGATTGGCGCCTGGCTGGCCGGGCGTCCGTTCCTGACGTCGGATTACGGCTATCTGCATTTCCCCCCCATCGAGGAATTCGAATGGGCCACGGCCATGGCGTTTGACACCGGCGTGTTCCTGACTGTGGTCGGGGCTGTGATGCTGGCGCTCAACAGCCTGTCGAGCATGGCGCGGCGCACGGGTGAAACGGTCAACGTCTTTCCGATGGACATCAACCCGGCCCGCAATGACGCGCCGTCCGAGGGGGAGGCCTGATATGGAACTTTTGTTTGCAAGCGCAATCGGCCTCTTGACCGCCGGAGGGCTCTATCTGGTGCTGCGGCTCCGCAGTTTTCCGGTGATCATCGGCATTTCCCTGCTCAGCTATGCGGTCAACCTGTTCCTGTTTGGCACCGGGCGGCTGGTGGTCGATATGCCCCCCGTTTTGCAAAAGGGGGTTGAGACCTATACCGATCCGCTGCCGCAAGCGCTGGTGCTGACGGCCATCGTGATTTCATTCGGCATGACGGCCGTCGTGGTGATGCTGGCGCTGGGATCGTTTCTCTCGTCGCGCGACGACAGTGTAAATATCGGCCCCGAGACGCCGCCCGAGCAGGAGAATGAGGCATGAGCCACTGGATTATTGCCCCGGTCGTGCTGCCTGCTGTGCTGGCCGCGATCCTCACGCTGGCAATGCGGCATCATCCACCCTTGCAGCGGGTGTTTTCCATCGCAGGCGTTGCGACCGTGCTGGTGGTGGCGATTGGCCTGACGATGCAGGCATCAAGCGGGGCAATCGAGGTCTATGAACTGGGCAACTGGCCCGCGCCCTTTGGCATCGTTCTGGTTCTCGACCGGTTGTCGGCGCTGATGGTGCTGGTGACGGCGGTGCTGGCGCTGGTGGTGCTGCTCTATGCCGTGGGCACCGGATGGGACCAACGCGGCAACAATTTTCACGCGCTCTATCAGTTTCAGTTGATGGGTATTTTCGGCGCGTTTCTGACCGGCGATGCGTTCAACCTCTTTGTGTTTTTTGAGGTGCTGCTGATTGCCTCTTATGGTCTGATGATCCACGGCGGCGGGCGGCGCAGGCTGAAGGCGGGCGTGCAATATGTGATCTACAATCTGCTTGGCTCGACCCTGTTTCTCTTTGCGCTTGGCACGCTCTATGCGGTGACGGGCACGCTCAACATGGCCGATCTCGCGGTGCGGGCGGCGGAAATTCCGGTTGAGGATGGGGCGCTGTTGCGCGTCGGTGCCGTGCTCCTGCTCTTGGTCTTTGCGATCAAGGCCGCGCTTTTGCCGCTGCATTTCTGGCTGCCTGAGACCTATGCCGAGGCCCCTGCCCCGGTGGCCGCCCTCTTTGCCATCATGACCAAGGTGGGGGCCTATTCGATCCTGCGGATGTATACGCTGGTGTTTGGCCCCGATCTGGGGGCGACAGCCGATCTGATTGATCAGTTGTTGATCTATGCGGCGTTGATCACGCTGGTGGTTGGGATGGTCGGTATTCTCGGGGCGAAACGCCTTGGGCGACTGGCCGCGTTCGCTGCTATCGGGTCGATGGGCACGATGCTGATTGCGCTGTCCGGGTTCCGGCCCGAGACGACGGCGGCGGCGCTCTATTACATGATCCATTCGACACTGACGGGTGCGCTCTTGTTCCTTGTGGTCGATCTGGTGCGCGAGCGGCGTGGGCCGATGGGCGGCGCGATGCAGCCCGGACCACGCATGGCGCAGCACGGGATGATCGCGGCGCTCTTCTTTGGCGCGGCGATTGCTATGGCAGGGATGCCGCCGCTGTCGGGATTCGTCGGCAAGCTGCTCATTCTCGATGCCGTGCGCGGGATGGATGAGGTCTGGTTGATCTGGGCCGTGATCCTTGGCACCTCGCTGGTGGCGATCGTGGGCTTTGGTCAGGCCGGCAGTGCGATTTTCTGGAAGGTGGCGCCCGAGACCGGCGAAGAACCGGCCCCTGCCCCACAACCTGCGTTGCCGTTGGTCGCGTGTTTTGTGATGCTGGGCGGGATCGTGGCGCTGTCGGTGCTGGCCGGTCCGGTGATGGGGTATATCGAGGCGACGGCGGTGCAGTTGCACACGCCCGAGGGCTATATCGCCGCCGTGTTGAACGGTGGTTGAGAGAGGAAAGACGATGCTGCGCAAGATCCTGCCCCATCCGTTCCTGACACTGGCCCTGATCGTGGTCTGGCAGATGCTGGTGAACAAGCTGACCTTTGGCAATCTGGTGCTGGGAACAATCCTCGGGTTGATCATCCCGGTGATCACCTCGCCCTACTGGCCCAACCGACCGCGCCTGTCGAGCCTGCCGCGAATCGTGGAATATGTGCTGATCGTGCTCTGGGATATCTGCGTCGCCAATGTGCAGGTGGCGATGATCATCCTGTTCAAGACCAATGCCAACACCAAGCCAGCCTGGATTTCGATTCCGCTCGAGCTTCGGACACCGGAGGCGATCACGGTGCTGGCGGGCACGATCACCATGACGCCGGGCACGGTGTCGAGCGATCTGTCGGCGGATGGTCGCAGCCTGCTTGTGCATTGTCTGGATGCGCCTGACCCGGATGCGGTGCGCGATGACATCAAGGCGCGCTATGAACGTAGGCTCAAGGAGATTTTCGAATGATCGAATACGCGCTCTTTTTCGCCTTTGGCTGTTTCGGGCTGGGATTGCTGCTCAACATATTCCGGGTGATCAGCTCGCCCACCGTGGGTGACCGGATTCTGGCGCTGGATACGATGGTGGTGAACATGATCGCATTGCTGGCGCTGTTCGGCATTCTCAAGGGCACGACGATGTATTTCGAGGCCTCGATGATCATTGCCATGACCGGCTTTATCTCGACTGTTTCATACACGCGCTTTTTGCTGCGCGGCGATATCATCGAATAGGGGGCGGATCATGGTAGTGGATATTCTCATTTCGGCCTGCCTCGTGATCAGCGGCGTGTTTGGCCTGGTCGGGTCATTTGGGTTGATCAAGCTGCCGGATCCGATGATGCGGCTGCATGCGCCAACCAAGGCGACGACCCTGGGTGTGGGCGGGGCGTTGGTTGCCTCGATGTTGTTTTTCTATTTCAAGGTCGGGCAGCTTTCGTTTCACGAATTCATGATCGTGTTGTTCCTGCTCCTGACCGCGCCGATCACCGGGCATTTCATTGCCAAGACGCATCTGCATCTGTTGCATAAACCCGGCGATTTGCCGCCAACTGGCACGGATCGACCTTGGGCCAGTTATGAGAGCGATGCCGAACGGGCGCGGATCGAGGCCGCGGCAGCGGAGGCAGACGAGGTGACGCGCTAGGTTAGAGGCCGTTGGCGTGAGGGCGACATTGGCGCCAAGCGTTGAGCCGCGCGGTGCCCGTCCGCCGGGTGGGCGCTGCTACCTCGTCGGATCGCACTTTATACCTGCAAAATACTTCTGCATGATCAGTGTGTCGTGACGTTGCAAAAGCGCCCGCCCGAGGGGGCGGACGGGCGCTGCGCGGCGGCGCGTACCGCGCCTTGATTCCACGCTTTGGAGATTGGGGCCAATGTCGCCTTCACGCCAAACTCACCCCAGCCGCGCGCCTGTCGCCGTGTCAAACAGATGCATATTGGCAGGCGAAATCGAGAGTCGCAGGGTCTCGCCACCATGCGAGAGCGCATGCACCCCCGGCAAGCTGGCGGTAAAGCCTTGGCCCGTGGCCAGTTTGCCGTGCAGCAGCGTGTTGGCACCCAAGGGTTCGGCGAGCAAGACCTGCATCACAATCGCGCCCTCTGGGTCGGGCGTCAGATGCTCGGGTCTGAGCCCGAGCATGACGGGACCGATATGGCCCGTGGGATTGGGCAGACGCATGTCGCCGAGCCAGAGCGCGCCGTCGCGCCCCTCGACCTCGAGCACATTCATCGACGGGCTGCCGATGAACTGCGCGGCAAAGAGCGTGGCGGGGCGTTCATAAACGTCCAAAGGCGTGCCGATCTGTTCGGCGCGGCCTGCATTCATCACGATCATGCGGTCGGCCATGGTCATCGCCTCGACCTGATCATGGGTGACATAGAGCGATGTAATGCCCAGCTTGGCCTGTAATTCGCGGATTTCGAGCCGCATCTGCACGCGCAGCTTGGCATCAAGATTTGAGAGCGGTTCGTCGAACAGGAACACCGAGGGCGCGCGCACGATGGCGCGCCCCATGGCGACGCGCTGGCGCTGACCGCCCGAAAGCTGCCGGGGTTTGCGATCAAGGAGTTCGGTCAGTTGCAGGAGTTTGGCCGCGTCAGCCACCTTGGTCGCGATCTCGGCTTTGGGCAGGCCCGCAATCTTGAGGCCATAGCCCATGTTCTGCGCCACGCTCATATGCGGATAGAGCGCGTAATTCTGGAACACCATGGCGATGTCGCGGTCCATCGGTTCGAGATCATTGGCGCGGCGGTCGCCGATGCGCAATTCCCCCTCGGTGATCGTCTCGAGCCCCGCGACCATGCGCAGGAGGGTAGATTTGCCACAGCCAGAGGGTCCGACGATGACGATGAATTCTCCATCGGCCACGTCGAGGCTGACACCCTGAATGACCTCGGTCGGACCAAAGCGTTTCTTGATAGTGTCGAGGGATACGGTTGCCATATCGTCTATTTCTCGCTGTCCACAAGGCCGCGGATAAAGAGTTTCTGCATCGAGATGACCACCACCACCGGCGGGATCATTGCAAGGATCGAGGTGGCCATGATCACCGGCCAATCGGCCACGTCATCGCCCGACGGGAACATCTGGCGGATGCCCATGACGATGGTGTTCATTGAGGGGTCCGTGGTGATCAGAAGCGGCCAGAGATATTGATTCCAGCCATAGATGAAGAGGATCACAAAGAGCGCCGCGATATTGGTGCGGCTCATCGGCAGGAGGATATCCCAGAAGAACTGCATCGGGCTGGCGCCGTCGACGCGCGCCGCTTCGGCCAATTCATCGGGGATGGTGAGAAAGAACTGGCGAAAGAGAAAGGTCGCGGTGGCAGAGGCGATGAGCGGAAAGATCAGACCCTGATAGCTGTTGAGCATGCCAAAGCCTGCGATCACCTCATAGGTGGGCACGATGCGCACCTCGACGGGCAGCATCAAGGTGAGAAAGATCAGCCAGAAGAACATGTTGCGCCCCGGAAAGCGGAAATAGACGATGGCAAAGGCCGAGGTGAGCGAGATGATGATCTTGCCCACGGCAATGCCCACCGCCATGATCAGCGAGTTGCCCAGCATGGTCAGCACCGGCACGTTGACGCCCGCAAAGAGGGCTGCGGTGTAGTTCTCGATCAGTTGATCGCCGGGCCAGAGCGGCATCGGCGGGCGCACGATTTCGGGCTGCGTGACGGTCGAGGCCACGAACGCCAGCCAGATCGGGAAGAAGATCACCAATACGCCCGCAATCATCACCAGATGCGTGAGCCAGAGGCCAAAGCCGCGCCGCTCGACCATGCCTGTGATCTCGCGGGCCATCAGTAATGCACCCGTTTTTCGATATACTTGAATTGCAGCACGGTGAGCAGGCCGACGACCAATAGGAGGATCACGGATTGCGCCGCGCTGGAGCCGAGATCCTGACTGACGAACCCGTCGGAAAACACCTTGTAGACGAGGATGGTGGTTGATTGCTGCGGTCCGCCGGCGGTGATGGTGTGGATCACGCCGAAGGTCTCGAAGAAGGCATAGACGATGTTGACCACCAGCAGAAAGAAGGTGGTGGGTGACAGGAGCGGCAGCACGATGGTAAAGAACCGCCGCCAGAAGCGCGCGCCGTCGATGGCGGCGGCCTCGATGATCGAGCGGGGCACGGCCTGAAGGGCGGCAAAGAAAAACAGGAAATTATAGCTGATCCGCCCCCATGCAGAGGCGGCGACGACCAATCCCATCGCCTCGGTCCCGTTCAGCACATGGTTCCAGTCATAGCCCAACTGCCCCAGATACCACGACACCACGCCAACGCGGGTGTTGAACATGAACATCCAGAGCACCCCGGCGATGGCCGGGGCCACGGCGTAGGGCCAGATCAGCAGCGTGCGATAGGTGCCCGCCGATTTCACCAGCCGGTCGGCCATGACCGCCAGAAACAGCGCCGGGATCATCGACGCCAGAGTGACCAGCGTGGAAAAGACCGCCGTGGTCAGGAAAGACGCGCGGTAATAGGGGTCCCCGAGCAGGTATTCGAAATTTCCAAGCCCCACGAATTGCGACGAGAGGCCGAAGGGATCGGGAATGAAGAGCGACTGCCAGACCGCCTGCCCTGCCGGATAGAAGAAGAACACCGCAGAGATAAACACCTGCGGGGCAATGAGGCAGAGCGGCAAGAGCCAGCCTTTGAACGTGACACGTTTTTCCATGCGCGGTCAGGGGCCGGTTGCCCGGCCCCAACGTGACTCAGCGGTTGGCTTGTTCGAACCGGCGCAGCAGTTGGTTGCCGCGTTCCACGGCCGTATCCAGCGCCGCCTGCGCGTCCTTGTCACCGGACCAGACGGCCTCTAGCTCTTCATCGATGATGGCGCGGATCTGGTCGAAAGAGCCAAGGCGCAGACCCTTGGAATTCTCGGTCGGTTCCTTGCTGGTCATTTGGGTTACGGCAATGTCTGTGCCGGGGTTGGCCTCATAGAACCCTGCGGCGCGCGTCACCTCGGCTGCGGCGGAGGTGATGGGCAGGTAGCCGGTGTTCTGGTGCCATTGCGCCTGCACCTCGGGCGAGGAGAGGTAGTTGAGGAAGGCGGCGGTGGCTTTGTATTCCTCGGCCTCGTGCCCCTGCATCACCCAGAGCGAGGCCCCGCCGATGATGGTGTTCTGCGGCGCGCCCTCGACCCCGTCCCAATAGGGCAGCGGGCGGATCTGGAAATCGAACTGAGCCTCGGCTTTGACGCCGGCGTAGCCTGCCGAGCTCTCGGTAAAGAGCGCGCAATCGCCGCCACGGAAATTGGCACCTGCCTCATTGCGGCGACCGGCGTAGATGAATTTGTCGTCCTTGGCCCATTCCCCCAGCTTGGCGATATGCTGCACCTGAAGCGGGCCGTTGAACACCAGTTCGGTATCCAAGCCGTCAAAGCCATTGGCCTTCGTGGCGAAGGGGACATTGTGATAGGCCGAGAAACTCTCGAGATGCACCCAGCTCTGCCAGGAGGTGGTATAGGGGCAGGCATGGCCCGCCTCTTTGAGTTGGCCCAGAACCGTATCGACGTTCTGCCAAGTGCTGAGATCGGTATCAGGGTCGATGCCTGCGCCCGACAGCGCGTCGCGGTTCACATAGAGAACCTGTGTGGAAGAGTTGTAGGGCAGCGAGAGCATCTGACCTTCGGCGGTGGTGTAATAGCCGGTCACGGCGGACAGATACGCCTCCGGGTCGAAGGGCAAGCCCGACTCGGCCATCACCTCATACACCGGCTTGATTGCGCCCTTGGCGGCCATCATGCTGGCGGTGCCAACCTCGAACACCTGGAGGATATGCGGCTGTTCGCCCGCGCGAAAGGCGGCGATGCCGGCATTGAGCGCCTCGGAATAGTTGCCCTTGGGCGATGCGGTGACCTTGTAATCGCTCTGACCGGCGTTAAAGCCTGCGACTTGTTCATCGAGCAATTCGGCCAACCGCCCGGTGAACGCGTGCCAGAACTGGATTTCGGTCTGTGCGGCGGCGGCGAGCGGCGCGAGGGCCGTGGTGGCGGCAAGAATGGCGCCAAAAGCGAATTTAGACATCTGATCCTCCCTGTGGAACGCGTGCCCGGATCAACCCGTCCCGCCGCGTCTTGCGCGGTCAAGCTACACGTAAAAAGAGAACAGGCAACCGTGGTAACGGCTGCCTGTGCAAATTTCACCAAACTGTTATGAAGCAATTTCAGAAAAAGCTCATGGACTTTTTCGGTTCGAAATTGCGTCGAAACAAACAGTTAACGCGGATCAGCCCAAGGTGATGGGTGTCACCAGCCCCTGTTCGCGCGCCAGTTTGGCCGCGACAGAGGCCACGGCGAGATCCTGAAGCCCCACGCCGGTGCCGTCAAAGAGGGTGATTTCCTCGGCATTGCTGCGCCCGGTATGGGTGCCGTTGATCACGGCCCCGATGGGGGTAATGTCAGCCTCGGCAATCAGACCCTTGCCGACCGCATGCTGTGCCTCGCCAATGCTGATCGACTGCGCGATCTCATCGGCAAAAACGGTGGCACGGGTAAAGAGCGCCGGGTCGACCTCTTGCTTGCCCTTAGTATCGGTGCCCATGCAGGCGATATGGGTGCCGGGTTTGACCCAATCGGCCATCATCAGCGGCTCAAACGCGGAGGTGATCGTGATGATCACATCGGCCTGCGCGCCCAGCTCTTCTTGGGTGACGGCCTCAAACTCCAGCCCCAGCTCCTCGGCCACAGCGCCAAGGCGCGGCAGCATGTCGGGATGCGGGTTCCAGGCCACGACCTTTTCAAAGGCGCGCTGTTCAACGGCGGCGCGCAATTGGAAGGTGGATTGGTGGCCTGCGCCGACCATGCCCAGAACCTTGGAGTCGTTACGCGCCAGATGCGCGATGGAAACCGAAGACGAGGCCGCCGTGCGCAGCGCAGTCAGATAGTTGCCGCCCACCAGCGCAGAGAGCCGCCCGGTATCGGGATCGAACAGGAACACGGTAGATTGATGGTTGGTCAGCCCCTTGTCCATGTTGCCCGGCCAATAACCCCCGGCCTTGAGGCCCAGCGACAAGCCAGAGCGGTCAAACCCGCCCTTGAAGCCATAGAGCGCGTCGGCATGCCCAATCGCCTCGCGGACGACCGGAAAGTTATAGGCATCGCCGCTTGCCATGGCGGCAAACACCGCCTCGACCGCGCCAAAGGCATCCGCGCGGCTGATGATTTTCTGGCAGATTTCCTCGCCGACGATCACGAAACCGTCGGCGGACACTTCGTTCTGGGTATTCATCATGCCAGCCCTTAGTAGGCCCGACCGCGTGCCGAGACCGGCCACACGGTTTCGACCTTGCCGTTCCGCACGCCGACATACCAGTCATGCACGTTGCAGGTCGGATCGCAGTGACCGGGAACGAGGCGCAGCTTGTCGTTTACCTTGAGCACGCCATCGGGATCGGCAACGACGCCATGTTCGTCCGAACATTTGACGTATTGCACATCGGTGCGGCCAAAGACGACCGGCAGGCCCGAGTCGACCGACTGCGCCTTGAGACCCGCGTCAACGATGGCCTTGTCGGCCTTGGCATGGCTCATGACGGAGGTCAGAATGAACAGCGCATTTTCCCATTCGCCCTGGTCGATACGCTTGCCATCCTTGTCGAGGATGCGGCCATAATCGGCGTCCATAAAGGCGTAAGAGCCACACTGAAGCTCGTTATAAACGCCCGAGTTACCCTCGAAATAGTAGCTGCCGGTGCCGCCACCGCCGACGATGTCGCACTCCAGCCCTTCGGCCTTGAGCGTGTCGACCGCATCCTTGACCTGTGCCACGGCGAGGTCGATCTTGGCCTTGCGGTCCTCGTATTTGTCCATGTGCTGCATCGCGCCCTGATAGGCCTGAATGCCCGCGAACTTGAGGCCCGGTGCGGCGTCGATGGCCTTGGCGATTTCCACCACGGCGGGGGTAGTGGTCACACCGCAGCGGCCTGCGCCACAGTCGATTTCCACCAGACATTCGATCTGGGTGCCATGCTTTTGCGCGGCCGCCGAAAGATCCGCCACATTGGTCAGATCATCGACGCAGCAGATGGTGCGCGCGCCCAGTTTCGGCATGCGGGCCAAACGGTCGATCTTGGCGGGGTCACGGACCTGGTTCGACACCAGAACGTCCTTGATGCCGCCACGGGCAAACACTTCGGCTTCGCTGACCTTTTGACAGCAGACGCCACACGAGCCACCGAGGCTCTCTTGCAAGAGGGCGACATCGACGGATTTGTGCATCTTGCCATGCACCCGGTGGCGCATGCCGTGCTCGCGGGCCCAGTCGCCCATCTTCTTGATGTTGCGTTCCAGCGCATCAAGATCGAGAACGAGGCAGGGCGTCTGGATTTCGGATTCATCCATGCCCGGCAGGGCGGGAATGTCATAACCCACTTCGAATTCGTCGAGATTGATCGTGTCTTTCATCGGATATCCTCCCAGATTACGGGTTGTTCAGTTGCGGCGCGCGAGGATCGCGCACCGAAGGAAATTGGTCATTTGATCCACGGCAGCGTGTCGAGATCGACATTGCCGCCGGTGATGATCACACCCACGCGCTTGCCCGCGAAAACCTCGCGGTTTTTGAGGATGGTGGCAAGAGGCACGGCGCAGCTAGCCTCGATCACGATCTTCATCCGCTTCCAGGTGAGTTTCATCGCGTCGATGATTTCCTCTTCGCTGGCGGTCAGAATGTCGGTGACATTGTGGCTGACGAAATGCCAGGTGTTTTCCTTGAGCGGCACCTTGAGGCCATCGGCCACGGTCTCAGGCGCGTCATCCGCGATGATATGCCCCGACTTGAAGCTGCGATAGGCGTCGTCGGCCTGTTCCGGCTCTGCGGCATAGATTTTGACATGCGGTGCCAGATTCGAGAGCGTGAGGCAGGTGCCCGACACCATGCCGCCGCCGCCAATCGGGGCGATCACGGCATCCAGCCCATCCACCTGTTCCAGCAGTTCGGCAGAGCAGGTGGCCTGACCGGCAATGACGCGCAGGTCGTTGTAGGGGTGGACGAATTCCGCGCCGGTTTCGGCCTGAACCTTGGCAAATACCTCTTCGCGGCTGGTGGTTGATGGCTCGCATTCCGTAATGATGCCACCATAGCCACGCACCGCGTCCTTTTTCGCCTGCGGGGCGGTGCGGGGCATGACCACGTAACAGGGGATGCCCCGCCGCCCAGCGGCATAGCTGAGCGACAGCGCATGATTGCCAGAGCTGTGGGTTGCCACACCCATCTTGGCCATCTCGTCGGTAAGGCCAAACACCGCGTTGGAGGCACCGCGCACCTTGAAGGCACCGGCCTTTTGGAAGTTCTCACATTTGAAGAACAGCTCGGCTCCGGTCAGGTCGTTGAGAAAGGACGAGGTCAGCACAGGCGTGCGGTGGATGTAGGGTTTGATGCGCTCATGTGCGGCGCGCATGTCGTCAATGGTCAGATCGCTTGCGATGCGTTGATCCAGCATGTCTCTTCCTTTCACGCGGCTTTTTCGGCCAGAACGGGTTTGGCGGTCGAGCGGTAGTATTCCTGCGCCGCGATCACACCAGACCCCAGTTTAACCGGGTAATTCAAATCCACCATCGCCATTTCAAGCGTCGCCAGACCCGAGAGCATCATCGACTCGGTCAGGCTCCCGAGATGGCCGATGCGGAAGGCGCGGCCGTTCATCTCGCCCAGACCCACGCCAAAACTCATGCCGTAGGTTCCAAAGACACGCTCTGTCAGGCGGTTGCTGTCAAAGCCCTCGGGCACCAAGACCGCACTGACGGTGTCCGAATAGAGATCTGGCGTCTGCGCCACCAGTTTCAAGCCCCAGGCATCAACCGCGCGGCGCACGCCCTCTGCGATCCGGGCGTGACGGGCATAGACATTCTCAAGCCCTTCTTCGAACAGCATGTTGAGGCTCTCGGCCATGCCGTAGATCAATTGCAAGGGCGGGGTATACGGGAACCCGCCTTTGGCATTGGCACCCATCATATCACGGAAATCAAAGAAGGTGCGCGGCAATTTGGCGGTTTCCATCATAGCCAGCGCCTTGGGGCTGACGGCGAGAATCGCCATGCCTGTGTTGAGCATGAAGCCCTTTTGCGAGCCGGAGACCGCGATGTCGACGCCCCAGTCATCCATCTCGAAGGGCATAGAGCCCAAGGAGCTGACGCAATCGACCATCAACAGCGCCGGATGCTTTGCAGAGTTCATCGCCCCCCGAACAGCGGCGATGTCCGAGCGGACGCCGGTTGCGGTCTCGTTATGCGTGACAAGAACGGCCTTGATGCTGTGGCCCTTGTCGGCGGTCAGCGCCTCTTGGAAACGGTCAGCGGGCGCGCCGCTGCCCCAAGGGCATTCGATGATCTGCACGTCGAGGCCATGACGCTGGCACATGTCGATCCAGCGGTGGCTGAACATGCCGTACCGCGCCACAAGAACCTTGTCGCCGGGGCTGAGCGTGTTGGTGATCGCCGCCTCCCAGCCGCCGGTGCCGGAGGCGGGAAAGGTTATGATTTGGCCCTTGGTGGTGCTGAAGACGGTCTTGCAGCCCTTGAGCACCGGGTTGAGCGTGTTGACGAAAGCGGGCGAGCGGTGGTCCTGCGTCTGCACCTGCATGGCGCGACGCAACCGGTCGGGAATGTTCGTGGGGCCGGGAATGAAAACCGGGTTCTGATCTGACATTGCGCCATCCTCCTCTGAGATGAGCATACTATGACGCAGGAAGTCCGCCTTTGCAATTTTCTTGAAAGGTATTTTCATTATATCAATAAAATAATCAAACATATGATATTGTTTGATTTTTATTTTTTCATAACGAGTTAAAAGAATAACATGAAAATATTTTTTATTCTGCATACAATCGCCCACCACGACAGCCAGCAAGGGAATCACCGCCATGACCCAGACCAAGCGCGCGCGCGGCCGCCCGAAATCGCAATTCGCCGATAGCAGCGCCGGGACAATGCAAGCGCTGGATCGGGCGCTCTCGGTGCTGACCGCCGTGGCGCGACAAGAGGGGGTGAACCTGACGGATCTGTCGCTGAGCCTTGGGATTCCCACCGCCACGACGCACCGCATTCTGACCACCTTGCAGAAACGCGATTTCGTGCGGTTCGACGAAGAGCGGCAGGATTGGACCATCGGGATCGAGGCCTATCGCACCGGGGTGGCCTATCTCAAGCGGACCAATCTGGCCGATGCGGGCCGCCCGGTGATGCGGCGGTTGATGGAGCAGACCGGCGAGACCGCCAATCTGGCGGTGCCGGACGGGGCCGAGGTGGTGTTTATCGGTCAGGTCGAGACGCAGAATCCGATCCGCGCCTTCTTTCCACCCGGATCTCGCACCCCGATGCATGCCTCTGGCACCGGCAAGGCGATTCTGGCATCGCTGCCTGAGGATCGGCTGATGACATTGCTCAAGGGGGCGGGCCTCAAGGGGTTTACCGAAGAGACATTGATCACGCCGCGCGCCCTCTTTGATGATCTGGCCGAAACCCGCCGCCGTGGTTGGTCGTTTGACCGCAATGAGCGTTATGACGGGATGTCCTGCATCGGTGCCGCGATTTTCAACGATCGCGGAGAGCCCTGCGCCGGCGTGTCGATCTCTGGTCCCAGCAGTCGGTTTGGCGATGCCCAGATTGCAGAGTTCGGCGCGGCGGTGGCGCAGGCGGCGACGCAGATCACCCACCTGATCGCGGGAAAGGGTGTGGTTATTTCTGAAACAAACGGGTCGCGTTGAACAAGGCGTCAAGCTGTTCGTAGCGCTCGCGGGTGGCGGGCCAGCGTTCTTCTTGTACGGCGGCGATGAGCGCCTCTAGCAGCATCATAGTCGAGATGTTGGAATCCCAAGCCGAGGGGATTTCGACCCAGCAGTTGAATGTATGGGTGGCCAGATCCGAGATGGGGCTCATCCACTGATCGGTGATCAGCACGACGCGGACGCCGCGCGCCGTGGCAATCTCGGCCAGACGCATCAGGCTGGTTTCATAACGCCGGATGTCGAACATCAGAAGCGTGTCGCCCTCGACCATATCCAGCACGTAATGCGGCCAAGTGGCGGAGGACGAGGTCATATGCGTGACCCGCCCGCGCACCGCCTGAAAATGGGTGAAGGCATAGTCGGCCAGTGCGCGGGTGATGCGCCCGCCCACCAGATAGAGACGCCCGTCGGTATCGGCCAAGAGGCGCGCGGCCTCGTCAAAGCGGGCGCTGTCGATATTGGCGAAGGTCTGTTCGATATTCTGTGTCACCGCCTGCGCAAAGCGGTTGAGGGAATGGGTGGCGGGGGCCTCTGAGGCCCAGTTGGCGCGGCGTTGGGTCGGGCCGGAGACCTTGGCCTCCAACTCTTTCAACAGCGCCTGATGGAATTGCGGATAGCCCTTGAAGCCCAGCTTCTGCACCATGCGGGCAATGGTCGGGGTGGACACGCCGGCATTCGCCGCGACGATGGTGATCGAGGCCAGACCCGCCGCCGGGTAGCTGTCGAGCAGCGCCTGCGCGAACTTGCGTTCGGATTGGGTGAGGGCGCTGTAATGCGCGCGGATCAAGTCGCGCACGGTTGGCGGGGGCTTGGTCACATCGCTGATCCTAAACTGGTGCCGTCGAAACAGGCAGGCCGGATCGCAATCCGGTGATACCCGCTGGAAATATATTGACACAAATTTCTTCATGTGGAAACATTTTTACAAACACCGCAGGGGGGCGCATGACGAGCGATCTGCAAGAGGATGATTCTGACGTGGTCGAGGTGATCGGCGGGCAGGCCACTGGCCCGGCGTTGATCCTGTGCGAACATGCGTCGAATGTCATCCCGGCGCAGTATCACGGCCTTGGACTGAGCGCCGAGGCGCGGCAGAGCCATGCGGCATGGGATCCCGGTGCGCGGGCTGTGGCGCTGGCCTTGGCCAAGGCGCTGAATGCGCCGATGGTGGCCGCCAAGGTGTCGCGCCTTGTCTATGACTGCAACCGCCCGCCCGAGGCAGAGAGCGCCATGCCCGACCGCTCCGAGGTGATCGAGGTGCCGGGCAATCGCAACCTTGATGCAGCGGCCCGCGCCCAACGGGTGGCGCAGGTCTATGCGCCGTTTTGCAACGCTGTCAGCCAGGTGATTGCCGCACGCAAGGCGGCGGGGCTGGTGACGGCGCTGATCACCATCCACAGCTTTACCCCGGTCTGGTTCGGCACCCCGCGCGGCTGCGAAATCGGTATTCTGCATGACAGTGACACAGGGCTGGCGGATGCGATGCTGGCCGAGGCGCACCGCCTGCCCCATCGGGTAATCCGCCGCAATGATCCCTACGGCCCCGAGGATGGTGTGACCCATTCGCTCAAACTGCATGGGCTGGCGCATAACCTGCCCAATGTGATGATCGAGATCCGCAATGATCTCTTGCGCGATGCGGCGGCAGAGGCGCGGATGACCGATGAGCTGCTGACCCTGCTGCGTCCGGCGCTGAACGTTCTTGGCGAGACCGTCAAAGGGGGGGCGCATGCCTAGAGCCGTGCTGACCTATATCCGTGCCATCGACGCGATGAACCGCTTTATCGGGCGGGTCGCGATGTATCTGATTTTCGTGCTGATCGGGGTGCTCTTGTGGTCGTCCGTGTCCAAGACATTCTTTGATCCCTCGCTCTGGACGCTGGAGACGGCGCAATTCGTGATGGTGGCCTATTACGTGCTGGGCGGGCCCTATTCGATCCAACTGGGCAGCAATGTGCGGATGGACCTGTTTTACGGCGCCTGGACGGATCGCACCAAAGCATGGGTTGATGCGTTTACCGTGTTCTTCCTGCTGTTTTATCTCGGTGTGCTGCTCTATGGCGCGGTGGGCTCTACCGCCTATTCGCTGGGGTATTTCGGGACAGAGCCGTTTTCGTGGTTCTGGCAGGTGGTCAAGACCCTGGTGACCCAAGGGCCAACGGCGGCGGGCGAGATGTTTGGTTTTATGGAGCGCTCCTCGACCGCGTGGCGACCATTTATCTGGCCGATCAAGGCCGTGCTCTGTCTGGGCGTTTTCTTGATGCTATTGCAGGCACTGGCAGAACTTTGCCGTGACATCCTTCGGATCAAAGGCGAGGCGCTCTGATGCCCTATGAAATGATCGCCATCCTGATGTTTTCCTCGATGATGCTGATGCTCCTGACCGGGCAGAGGGTATTCGGGGCTATCGGATTTGTCGGCGCGGCGGCGGCGATGCTGCTCTGGGGTGTGGGCGGGGTGGATGTGCCCTTTGCCAGCGCCATGAAGCTGATGAAATGGTATCCGCTGCTGACGCTGCCGATGTTTATTTTCATGGGCTATGTGCTGTCGGAATCCAAGATCGCCGATGATCTCTACAAGATGTTCCATGTCTGGATGGGGCCGGTGCGGGGCGGATTGGCGATTGGCACGATTGGTCTCATGGTGCTGATTTCCGCGATGAACGGCCTGTCGGTGGCGGGCATGGCGATTGGGGCCACCATCGCGCTGCCGGAACTGTTGCGGCGCGGCTATGACAAGATCATGGTGACGGGGGTCATTCAGGCGGGCTCGTCCCTCGGCATCCTTGTGCCGCCTTCTGTGGTGCTGGTGCTCTATGCGATGATCGCGCGGCAACCCGTGGGGCAATTGTGGCTGGCGGGCGTGCTGCCGGGGCTGATGATGGCCACGATGTTCATCATCTACATCTATGTGCGCTGTCGGATTCAGCCCGAGCTTGGCCCGGTACTGCCCGAGGACGAGCGCAACGTGCCACTGGCGGAAAAGCTGCGCCTCTTGCGCGCGGGGCTGCTGCCGCTGGTGATCTTTGCCGCGATGATGTTTCCCTTTGTCAAAGGCTGGACGAGCCTTGTGGAAAGCTCGGCGATTGGTGCAATGGCAGCCTTTGTGGCGGCGGTGCTCAAGCGGCGGATGACACGGGAGGTGTTCGAGACCTCGGTGCGCAACACGCTGGCGATTTCGTGCATGTTCATGTGGATCATTCTGGCCGCCTTGGGTTTTGGCGCGGTGTTCGACGGGTTGGGTGCGGTCAAGGCGATTGAATATCTCTTTACCGAGCAACTGAATCTCAGCCCCTGGATGATCCTGATCCTGATGCAACTCTCGTTCATCCTGATGGGCACATTTCTGGATGACACGGCGATGCTCGTCATTGTGGCGCCGCTTTATGTGCCGCTGGTGGGCGCGCTTGGGTTCGATCTGATCTGGTATGGCGTGCTTTATACGATCACCACGCAAATTGCCTATATGACGCCGCCCTTTGGCTATAACCTCTTTCTCATGCGGGCCATGGCCCCACCGGAAATCAGCCTGCGCGACATCTATCGCTCGATTGTGCCCTTTGTCGGTGTGATGGTGCTGGCGCTGGTTCTGGTGATGGCGTTCCCGCAAATCGCCCTCTGGCTGCCAGAGTATGTTTACGGAAAATAACCCCGAGAAGAGCCCCGGACAGGGGCCGGATTTCACAACAAGGAGAGAAGACGATGACCTCTAGACGCAAGTTTCTGACCTCTGCCGGGGCAGGCGCGCTGGCCGCGCCGCTGGCCACCCCCGCATTGGCGCAATCGACCATCACCTGGCGGATGCAGACCTATGCCGGGGCCGCGCTGGCCGAGCATGTGGTGAAACCCGCCATCGACATGTTCAACAAGATCGCTGGCGACCGCATGCAGATCGAGCTGTTCTTTGCCGATCAGCTGGTGCCAACGGGCGAGTTGTTCCGCGCCATGCAGCGCGGCACGATTGATGCGGTGCAGTCGGATGATGACAGCATGGCAAGCCCCACCGAAGTGACCGTCTTTGGCGGTTATTTCCCCTTTGCCAGCCGCTACAGCCTCGATGTGCCGGTGCTCTTTAACCAATACGGCCTGAACGAGATCTGGGACGAGGAATATTCCAAGGTCGGCGTCAAGCATATCAGCGCGGGCGCATGGGATCCCTGCCATTTCGCCACCAAGGAGCCGATCAACAGCCTCAAGGATCTGGAGGGCAAGCGGGTCTTTACCTTCCCGACGGCGGGCCGGTTCCTGACGCAGTTCGGTGTCGTGCCTGTCACCCTGCCGTGGGAGGATATCGAGGTCGCGGTGCAGACCGGCGAACTTGATGGCATCGCATGGTCGGGCATCACCGAGGATTATACGGTGGGCTGGGCCGATGTGACCGATTATTTCCTGACCAACAACATCTCGGGCGCTTGGGCCGGGTCGTTCTTTGCCAATATGGACCGCTGGAACGAGTTGCCCGAGGATCTGCAAACCCTGTTCCGGGTGTGCTGTGATCAGTCGCATTACTATCGCCAGTGGTGGTATTGGGGCGGCGAGGCCTCGCTGCGGGTCGATGGCACCAAGATGAAGCTGACGACAATTCCCGATGCCGAATGGCAGCAGGTCGAGGATGCCGCTCTGGTGTTCTGGGACGAAATCGCCGCCGAAAGCCCGACCAAGGCCAAGGTTGTCGAGATCTTCAAGAAGTACAACGCCGACATGGCCAAGGCCGGACGGCCCTATCGCTACACCTGATTCCAACTGCCCCCTGGTGTCGCGCCGGGGGGCGCTTTACCCACAACCCGAAACCTTTAAAGACGTTCAGATACGGAAAGACGGAGCACATCATGGGGCTGACATTCGAAACCCTCAAGGCAGAGGTCGCGGCGGGCAAGGTGGATACCGTGCTCGTGTGCCTTGTGGACATGCAGGGCCGCCTGATGGGCAAACGCTTTCACGCAGGCCATTTCGTCAACAGCGCCTGGGAAGAGACGCATTGCTGCAACTACCTGCTGGCCACCGATCTGGAAATGACCACGCCCGAGGGCTTTGCCGCCACAAGCTGGGAGCGTGGCTATGGCGACTATGTGATTAAGCCGGACCTGAGCACGCTGCGCCCGATGCCCTGGCTCGAGGGCACGGTGATGGTGCTCTGCGATGTGTTGGATCACCACACCCATGCGCCGGTGCCGCACAGCCCGCGCGCCATGCTCAAGGGGCAATTGGCGCGGCTGGATGCCATGGGTTTTGACGCGATGATGGCGACGGAACTGGAATTTTTCCTGTTCGAGAAAAGCTTTGATGAAATCCGCAAATCCGGCTATCGCGCGCTGACGCCGCTCTCGGGCTATAACGAGGATTACAATATCTTCCAGACCACCAAGGAAGAGCATGTGATGCGGCCCATCCGCAATCACCTCTATGCCGCCGGTCTGCCGATCGAGAACACCAAGGGCGAGGCGGAGGCGGGGCAAGAAGAGCTCAACATCAAATATGCCCCGGCGCTCGATACCGCCGATTACCACACCATTGCCAAGCACGCGATCAAGGAGATTGCGTGGCAACAGGGCCATGCCGCGAGCTTTCTGCCGAAATGGGATCATCGGCGCGTCGGCTCATCGAGCCATGTGCATCAATCGCTGTGGCAGGATGGCAAACCGGCATTCTTTGACCCTGCGGACAAGCTGGGCATGTCCCAGATGATGAAGCATTACATGGCCGGATTGCTGAAATACGCGCCTGATTACACCTATTTCCTCGCCCCCTATATCAACAGCTACAAGCGGTTCCAGAAGGGCACGTTTGCCCCCACCCGTATCCTGTGGTCGGTCGACAATCGCACCGCAGGCTTTCGCCTCTGCGGTGCGGGGTCCAAGGCGGTGCGCGTGGAATGCCGCGTCGGGGGATCGGACCTCAACCCCTATCTCGCCATGGCCGCGATGCTGGCGGCGGGGATCAAGGGGATCGAAGACAAGCTGGAATTGGCCCCGCCCGCTACGGGCGATGCCTATAGCGGCGAGACAGGGCGCATCCCGGAAACGCTGCGCGATGCCTATCTCACGCTCAAGCAGTCTCAATTCCTGCGCGACACATTCGGCGATGCGGTCATAGACCATTACGCCCGCGCCGCCGAGGTCGAGATCGAGGATTTCGACCGCGTGGTCACGGATTACGAGGTGGCGCGCGGATTCGAGCGGGCCTGAGCGCCGCACGGTCGGATTTGAGTATTTGTGGAACGATGAAAGGACGGGCGTCATGCCCGTGATCAAGGATGCGATCATGCAGACAGTGAAATGTATCTCTCCCATCGACGGGTCGGTCTATGCCGAGCGTCCGGTGCTGACGCTGGAAGCTGCGCAAGCGGCAGCGGGCCGGGCGCGTGCGGCACAGGCGGCTTGGGCGGCGCGGCCTTTGCAGGAGCGGATAGAGTTGGTGATGGCCGGTGTCGCCGCCGTGGGGGCGATGAATGACGAAATCGTGCCGGAACTGGCGCATATGATGGGCCGCCCGGTGCGTTATGGCGGCGAGTTCCGCGGTTTCAACGAGCGTGCAAGCCATATGGCGGCGATTGCCCAAGGCGCGCTGGCGGATATCGCGGTGGGCGAGGATGCCACGTTCCTGCGCTATATCCGACGGGTGCCGCATGGCGTGGTCTTTGTCGTGGCCCCGTGGAATTACCCCTATATGACCGCGATCAACACCGTGGCGCCCGCGCTCATCGCGGGCAATACCGTGGTGCTGAAACATGCGACGCAAACCCTTTTGGTGGGCGAGCGTATGGCACAGGCGTTTCATGCGGCGGGCGTGCCCGAGGATGTGTTTCAGAACATCTTTCTGGACCATGACACCACATCGGCGCTGATTGCGGGGGGAGCGTTCAATTTCATCAACTTTACCGGCTCTGTCGGCGGCGGGCGCGCGATGGAACGCGCGGCGGCGGGCACCTTTACCGGGCTCGGGCTGGAACTGGGGGGTAAAGACCCCGGTTATGTGATGGAGGATGCTGATCTGGATGCCGCCGTTGAGACGCTGATCGACGGGGCGATGTTCAACTCGGGGCAATGCTGCTGCGGGATCGAGCGGATTTATGTGCATCAGAGCATGTTCGATGCCTTTGTCGAGAAATCCGTGGCTCTGGTAAAGTCCCATAAACTCGGCAATCCGCTGGAGGCTGAGACCACCATCGGGCCGATGGCCAATGTGCGCTTTGCCGCAGAGGTGCGCGCGCAGGTGGCCGAGGCGCTGGAGATGGGGGCAAAGGCGCATATCGCCACGATGCCCGAGGATGACGGCGCGGCCTATCTCACGCCGCAGATCCTGACCAATGTGACGCACGAGATGCGCGTCATGCGCGACGAAAGCTTTGGTCCCGTCGTGGGCATCATGCCGGTCTCCTCCGACGAGGAGGCGATTGCCCTGATGAATGACAGCGAGTTTGGCCTGACCGCCAGCCTCTGGACGGCCGATGTTGCCCGCGCGCAGGCGGTGGGCGACCGCGTCGAAACCGGCACGGTGTTTCTCAACCGCGCCGATTATCTTGATCCCGGCCTCTGCTGGACCGGCTGCAAGAACACCGGGCGCGGCGGCGGCCTGTCGGTGATCGGCTATCACAACCTCACACGCCCCAAATCCTACCATCTCAAGAAGGTGACGCAATGACCCTGACTGCCAACTGGTCCTATCCGACCGCGATCAAATTCGGCGCTGGCCGAATTGCCGAACTGCCCGCTGCCTGTGCGCAGGCCGGGATCACGCGCCCGCTTCTGGTCACCGACAAGGGGCTGGCGGGGCTGCCTGTCACGGCGGGCGCGCTCGATATCCTAGAGGCCGCTGGCCTTGGCCGCGCGATGTTTTCCGAGGTCGATCCCAACCCGAATGAGATCAACCTTGCCGCCGGTGTTGCCGCCTATCAGGCGGGCGGGCATGACGGGGTGATCGCCTTTGGGGGTGGCTCTGGCCTCGATCTGGGCAAGATGGTGGCGTTTATGGCCGGGCAAACGCGGCCCATCTGGGACTATGAGGATATCGGCGATTGGTGGACACGCGCGAATGCCGATGCCATTGCGCCCATCATCGCCGTGCCCACCACCGCCGGGACCGGATCAGAAGTCGGGCGCGCCTCGGTGATCACCAATTCCGTGACCCATGCCAAGAAGATCATCTTTCACCCCAAGGTGCTGCCCACGGTGGTGATCTGCGATCCCGAACTGACCGTCGGCATGCCGAAATTCATCACCGCAGGCACCGGGCTTGACGCCTTTGCCCATTGCGTCGAGGCATTCTCCAGCCCGCATTACCACCCGATGTCCCAAGGCATCGCGCTGGAGGGCATGCGCCTTGTGATCGACTACCTGCCGCGCGCCTATGCCGATGGCACGGATATCGAGGCGCGCGCGCAGATGATGAGCGCCGCCGCCATGGGGGCCACCGCGTTTCAAAAGGGTCTGGGCGCGATCCATGCCATGAGCCATCCGGTCGGCGCCTATTTCAACACCCATCACGGCACCACAAATGCAGTCTGCATGCCTGCCGTGCTCGATCTCAACGCCGATGTGATCCGCGACCGGTTCGACCGGGCGACGGGATATCTGGGCCTCAAAGGCGGCTATGACGGGTTCCGCGCTTTTGTACAGGACTTCAACGACAGCCTCGGCATCCCGCGCGGCCTGCGCGATCTCGGCGTGACCGAGACCGCGATTCCCGACCTCGTCGCGGGTGCGTTGACCGATCCAAGCTGTGGCGGCAACCCGGTGCCACTGACCGAGACCAATCTGACGGCGCTCTTCAAGGCGGCATTCTGACGGTTTGGGGGACAGCGTCCCCCATCCCTCCTCCCCCGGTCAGAAGCGGGCGCGCAGAGCCATGATCCCGAGGCGGGGCAGGCGCAGCACCAGACGCGCCAGAATTTGCCCATACTCCACCTCTCCCGCCATCAGGCGCAGGTAATCGTGGCGCAGGGTGGAGGAGCGTTGAAAGGCACGGGCAAAGCCCGGCTCGAGCGCGGGCAGAAAGATCACCGGACGGATCAGCCGCGCCATGCGCAGGGCGCGGTGAACCGGGCGCAGCGCGCGGCGATAATGGCTGAGTGCCGTCTGGGGCCGCCCCGCGCCCAGCGCCGCAATCGCGGCCTTTGCCGCCAATTGCCCGCTCTGCATCGCATAGCCGATGCCTTCGCCGGTGATCGGATCGACCAGCCCCGCCGCATCGCCCACAAGCAGCACGGCACCCTGCCCCGGTATGGGACGAAAATCGCCAAACGGCAGGAACTGACCCTTGACGCTCGCCTCCTCCGACGCGAGCCCCAGCACCGCGCAATAGTCCGCCATGGCGCGTTTCATATCCGGGTTCTCTGACAAGAGGCCGCCCACCCCCACTGTGGTCGAGCAGCGCTTGGGAAAGACCCAGCCATAGCCCCACTGCGCCGCCGCCAGATCTATTCGGATCGGCGCGGCGGGGTCGCTTGGCGCGCCGCGCGCCTCAATCTCGAGCCCAAAGCCAATGCGCTGCCGATCGAAGGGCTGGCCAAAGAGGGCGCGTGCCACTTGGGAATTGACGCCATCCGCGCCGATCAGCACGCCGTAGTCCAGCACAGCCCCGCCTTTGAGCATCACGGTCCGGGCGTCGTGGTCGATCTCAGCCACCGCCTGCCCGGTGAAATCCTGCGCCCCTGCCCCGAGAGCCTGCCCGCAGAGCATCGCATCCATATCCCAACGCATCGTCGTGTAGAGGGCGGGGGCGTCTTTGATCAGGCCCATGGGCCGCCCGCGAAACCAGAAATCCACCGTGGTCTTGCAGTCCTGCGGTTCGAACGGCATCGCATGTCCAAAAATCTCGGCATAGTGCCTGCGCGCGCGCCCGGTGATCAACCCGCCGCAGAGTTTCTCGCGCGGGAATGACTTGCGGTCGATCAGCGCCACCCGCAGCCCCGCGCGCGTCGCAGCATAAGCGGCGGATGCGCCAGCAGGCCCGGCCCCGACCACGATCACGTCGAACCGCTGCACGGCTCAGACCTCGGGCAGCGCGTCGCGGCGGATCATGGTCCGCAGCGCAAAACTCGACCGCATGGAGCGGATGCCGGGGGTCTGCATCAACCCCTCCTCGAGAAAGCGGTCAAAGTCTGAGAGGTCGGCGGCCACCACCCGCAAGAGCACATCGCGGGTGCCGGTCATCAGGTAGCATTCCATCACCTCGTCAAACCGCCTGAGCCGCGTTTCAAACGCGGTGATCGCGTCACGGGTGTGATGCTCCAACTCGACAAAGATGAAGGCGTTGAGCGGCAGGCCGAGCTTCTCTTGATTGACCCGCGCGGCATAGCCGGTGATGACCCCATCGGATTCGAGCCGGGCGATACGCCGTGCCAGAGGCGTAGGCGAGAGGCACACCACCGCCGACAGATCGGCGAGCTTTTGGCGTCCGTCGCGTTGCAGGGCGGCGATGATCTGGCGGTCGATACGATCCATTTAACCTAATCTACTCCCTGTTCTTGGGGATATCACCCAAAATTTCAACGCATGTGACCCATGTTTGCCGTTTTATCGCGTCTGACCGCTCTTATCCTTGCGGTCAAGGAGGAGTCCATCATGCTCACACGTCTGGCCAGTCCCACCCATGAGGAAGTTTACCGCGTCGAGGATCGCGAGAGCGGCTTGCGCGGGTTTATCGCGCTGCATTCCACCCGGCTTGGCCCGGCTGCGGGCGGCCTGCGCATGCGCGTCTATGACGGTGACGATGCCGCGCTCGAGGATGTGCTGAACCTCTCGCGGGGCATGAGCTATAAGAACGCCGCCGCCGGCCTTCCGTTGGGCGGTGGCAAGGCGGTGATCATCGGTGATCCGATGCGCGACAAGACGCCCCAAATGCTGCGGGCCATGGGCCGTGCGATCAACATGCTGCGCGGTCGCTATTGGACCGCCGAGGATATGGGCATGTCGCCCGAGGATATGGCCGAGATCACCCGCGAAACGCGGTTTGTCGCCGGGCTGGACACGGGCGCGCATGCCAGCGGTGATCCCTCGCCCGTGACCGCGCGCGGCGTGTTGGGCGCGATGCGCGCAGGTGCGGCGCAGCTCTGGGGCACGGACGATCTCAGGGGGCGCCATGTGGCGGTGCAGGGATTGGGGCATGTCGGCTGGCATCTTTGTCTCTTGCTGCATGAGACCGGCGCGCGCCTGAGCGTGGCAGATATGAACCCGGCGCATGCCGCCAGCACGGTGCGCGAGTTTGGCGCAACCATGGTCGATCCACGCGTCATCCATGCCGTTGACGCCGATATCTTTGCGCCCTGTGCCATCGGCGGCGTGCTCAATGCGCGCAGTATCCCCGAAATCAAGGCCAAGATGGTCTGTGGCGCGGCCAACAACCAACTGGCCACGCCCGAGGATGCCGACCGCCTGCGCGCGCGCGCCATCCTCTACCTGCCCGATTACGTTGCCAATGGCGGTGGGATCATCAATGTCGCCGCCGAAATCCTGCAGATCGCGCCCCGCGCCCCGTGGGTTGAAGAGCGGCTAGGCGCGATGCAGGCGCGCATGGCGCATATCCTGACGCGCGCAGCGGGCGAAGGGATAAGCCCCGCAATCCTCGCCGACCGTCTGGTCGAAGAGCAGTTGCTGCAAGCGGCGGGCTGACGCCGCTCCGCCGAGGTCAATTGAGCTGGGGTGTTTGGCCTGCTACACTGCGCCAAACACCCCCGGAGGCTCTCATGCTGCGTTTGTCCCTGTCATTTGCTCTGATCCTTGGACTGGCCGGTGGCGCAGAGGCGCAAACCACGCTGAGCGAGCGGGTGAGCCTCGCACATGGCACCTTTAGCAGCGGTGGCGGCCTGACCATCGCCACCGAGCTGCGCCCGACAACGGACGGGCGCACCGCGCTCTGCGGCGTCTGGTCCGAGAGCGAGAGCCAGTCGAGCTATACCACAGGCGCCGCGCGCGAGATTGTGCGGCTGGCGACGGTCTATGTGGATGGTCAGCGCGTCGCGCAGAACCTCGGGGATTTACCGCAGATCGACCCGAGGCTCGATTATGCCGGCGCGCCCGCACGCTGCATCCTCACCACGCTGACATGGCAACCGGGCCGCGTGCCCGAGGTGTTCGTGCCGCGCAAGCAGATCAGCCGCAGGAACGGCGGCGGCAGCGATCCGCAGATCGACTTTCGCCAGACCGGCACCGGCGCGATGAGTGCCGCATTGGAAGTGCTCCCGTTCCTCAGTCGCAACAGCCGCACCGTGCCGCTCTCTGGTGCCGCTCAGGTGGTCGAGGGGCGCTACAGCAGCGGCGGGGGCCTGCGCCTTGCGGCGGAACTGCGGCCGATCAACGGGCGTGCGCATCTCTGCGGGGTCTGGTCCGATCTGCCAGGACAGGACACCCGCACCGAAGGTCTGGGGCGCGAGATGTTGCGCCGCAGCAGCGTGACGCAGGCGGGGCGCGAGATTGCCCGCGATCTTGGCAATCTGCGGTGGGTGTCGCTGCGCCGCGACTATACCGGCGCGCAGGCGAGCTGCCTTGATCTCGGCCAGCCGTGGCGGGCCGGGCTGGCAGAGGCACCGCTGACGCTACACCTGCCCGAGACGGTGGTATACCGCAGCACAAGCCCCAAGGGGCAGAGCCTGATCCGGTTTGGGTCTTGATCCGGGCGGGTCAGTCATAAAGCGCCGGTCAGGCCCGCAAGTTTTCGCTTGAAGCAGGCAGACCGACGGTGCTATCCAGAGCGCCGCGGCGGGTATGGTGAAAAGGTATCACGAAAGCTTCCCAAGCTTCAGTTACGGGTTCGATTCCCGTTACCCGCTCCAGATATTCTCAGCCACTCAGCCGCGCAATTCGGACAGAATCGCCTCAGCCGCCGCGCGCGGATCTTGGGCGGACCAGATGGGGCGTCCGACGACGATGTGATCGGCCCCGTCAGCAATTGCCTGTGCCGGGGTTGCCACCCGCTTTTGATCACCCAGCGCACTGCCCGCAGGCCGCACTCCCGGTGTAACGATAAGGCGGCCCGAAGCCTCAGGCAGGGCACGAATCATCGCCGCCTCTTGCGGGCTGGCAATCACGCCATCGGCCCCCGCCTCGAACGCGCGGCCCGCGCGCTCGGCCACCAGATCAGGCAGATCGCCCAGCTTGATCATCCCGGCGTCGAGATCGGCGCGGTCGAGCGAGGTCAGGATCGTCACCGCGAGGATCTTCATCGGTTTGCCCGAGGCCCCTTGCTTGGCGGCGCGCACGACATGCGGATCGCCATGCACGGTCAGGAAATCCAGATCAAACTGCGCCAGCCCCCGCACCGCCGCCTCGATCGTGGCGCCGATGTCAAAGAGCTTCATGTCGAGAAAAATCCGCTTGCCCAGTTCGGTCTTGAGCTCGTTGGCAAGGCCAAGACCCCCGCCTGTGAGCATCCCAAGACCGATCTTGTAGAACCCGACACTGTCACCCAATTGCTCTGCGAGCTTGAGCCCCTCCAGGGCGTTGGGCACATCCAGGGCTACGATCAGGCGATCATCGGTCACGACGGCGGTCATTGGTGGCGCTCCTCTTGCTGCAGGTGTCGCGCCCTTGTCGCGGCGGCGGTGGGCTGCGTCAAGCCTCTGTCACACCTCTGCGCACATCCCGTCCAAGGCGGACGCCGCCAAGGTAATCTGAGCCGCGTTGCGCCGAAACTCTGGCAGGCGTTGCAACTGTCGCAAGGCGTCCGACCAGAGACCGTGGTTGAGGGCTTCTGCCACGGGGGCGCTTACATTGAGGCTGACTTGTCCGTTTCCGGTTTCCAGCAAGAGAACTCCGCTGACACAGCCGGTCGGGACGTCCCGGCGCAGATCGCGCGCGCGCACTTTGGTAATATGCATTCCAGAAAACCCACTCACTCGTTACTCTACTAACGGCACGCTACGCCGATATTTTACCTGATTTATTCCAAACATACATGCACGCGGAATCGCGCCAAAAATATGACTGCGCCCTGTATGACTGCGCCCTGACTATCATACGCGCAACACGCGTTCAGGCCGCCAGGGCAGGCGGGGTCCGGCCCGGCGCGCGCCGCATCCTCAGGTCCGCGCGACCAGAGCGATGCAAGTGCTGGGCGCACTCGGTCAAGCCGCGCGCGATGCGGGCGAATTCTGCGGTCAGGGGGGCGCAGAAATGCACGGGATAGACCAGCCGCTCGGCCCCTTGGATCACCTCGGCCCGTGCGACAAACGCGGCCCATTCGGGATTATATCCGATGGCTTCCAGTCTCACGCGTGATTCTGTCATGGTTCTTGTCCTCCGGAATGGGCGAGAACGCCCTGTGGATAACTCTTGAACAGATTGGGTGGCCAACGGCTTCTGCCAAGACCCCGTCACGAAAACGTGGGGATTGCGCGATTCCCGTAAAATCCGTCTTGAACCGCACAGGCGCGTTACCCATTTATCATTTGAGGTTCCCGACCGACGCATGCCTAATGCTGGGTGCGCCACAGGGGTAACGCTTGTCACAAGGAGAAAGCCCATGGACTTCAACAAGTTCACGGAACGGTCGCGTGGTTTCATTCAGGCCGCCCAGACTATCGCCATGCGCGAAAGCCACCAGAAACTGGCCCCCGAACACATTCTGAAGGCGCTGCTCGATGACCCAGAGGGTCTGGCCAGCAATCTGATCAAACGTGCCGGTGGCGCGCCCGAGCGCGTGACACAGGCCAATGATATTGCCCTGTCCAAGATTCCGCAGGTGTCCGGCGATGCCGGGCAGACCTATATGGACCAACAGACCGGCAAGGTTCTGGCCGAGGCCGAGAAGCTGGCGCAAAAGGCGGGTGACAGCTTTGTCCCCGTCGAGCGAATCCTGACCGCATTGGCGCTGGTGAAATCCCCCGCCAAAGAGGCGCTGGAGGCTGGGGCAGTTTCCGCCCAAAAGATCAACGAGGCGATCAACGACATTCGCAAGGGGCGCACGGCGGATTCTGCCTCGGCAGAGGACACCTATGAGGCGCTGGAGAAATATGCCCGCGACCTGACCAAGGCGGCGCGTGAGGGCAAGATTGATCCCATCATTGGCCGTGACGATGAGATCCGCCGCGCGATGCAGGTGCTCAGCCGCCGGACCAAGAACAACCCGGTTCTGATCGGTGAGCCGGGGGTGGGTAAAACCGCCATCGCCGAGGGTCTGGCCCTGCGCATCGTCAATGGCGATGTGCCGGAATCCCTGCGTAACAAGCGTCTGTTGTCGCTCGACATGGGCGCGCTGATCGCGGGGGCCAAGTATCGCGGCGAATTCGAGGAGCGGCTCAAGGGCGTGCTCAACGAGGTAACGCAAGCGGCGGGCGAGATCATCCTGTTCATCGACGAGATGCACACGCTGGTAGGGGCCGGCAAGGCCGATGGCGCGATGGATGCCGCCAACCTGATCAAACCGGCGCTGGCGCGCGGCGAGTTGCACTGTATCGGCGCGACCACGCTCGATGAATACCGCAAGCATGTGGAAAAGGACGCGGCGCTTGCCCGCCGGTTCCAGCCGCTGATGGTTGAGGAGCCGACGGTCGAGGATACGATTTCGATCCTGCGGGGCATCAAGGAGAAATACGAGCTGCACCACGGCGTGCGCATCTCTGACTCGGCGCTGGTGGCGGCGGCGACGCTCTCGCATCGCTATATCACCGACCGGTTCCTTCCCGACAAGGCGATCGACCTGATGGACGAGGCCGCGAGCCGTCTGCGCATGGAAGTGGACAGCAAGCCCGAAGAGTTGGACGCGCTCGATCGTGAGATCCTGCAAAAGCAGATCGAGGCAGAGGCGCTCAAGAAAGAGGACGATGCCGCCTCGCGTGATCGGCTGGAAAAGCTGGAGCGGGAACTGGGCGACCTGCAGCAGCGCTCTGCCGAGATGACCGCCAAATGGCAGGCGGAGCGCGACAAGCTGGCCGGGGCGCGCGACATCAAGGAACAGCTTGACCGCGCCCGCGCAGAATTGGACATCGCCAAGCGCGAAGGCAATCTCGCGCGCGCCGGTGAGTTGAGCTATGGCGTCATTCCGGGGCTGGAGAAGCACCTGGCCGAGGCCGAAACCCAGGGTGACGATGGCGTCATGGTCGAAGAGGCCGTTCGCCCCGAGCAAATCGCGCAGGTGGTGGAACGCTGGACCGGCATCCCCACCGCCAAGATGCTGGAGGGCGAGCGCGACAAGCTGCTCGGCATGGAGGACAATCTCCACCGCCGCGTGATCGGTCAGAACACCGCCGTCAAGGCCGTGGCCAGTGCCGTGCGCCGGGCGCGGGCGGGTCTCAATGACGAGGGCCGCCCTCTTGGCTCTTTCCTCTTTCTCGGGCCGACCGGCGTGGGCAAGACCGAGCTGACCAAGGCGGTGGCAGAGTTCCTCTTTGACGATGATAGCGCCATGGTGCGGATCGACATGTCGGAATTCATGGAGAAACACAGCGTGTCACGCCTCATTGGCGCACCTCCGGGCTATGTCGGGTATGACGAGGGCGGTGTTCTGACTGAGGCCGTGCGCCGCAGGCCCTATCAGGTGGTCCTGTTCGACGAGGTCGAAAAGGCGCATCCCGAGGTGTTCAACGTGCTCTTGCAGGTGCTCGACGATGGCGTGCTGACCGATGGTCAGGGGCGCACCGTGGACTTCAAGCAGACGCTGATCATCTTGACGTCGAACCTTGGCTCTCAGGCGCTCAGTCAGTTGCCCGAAGGCTCGGATGCCGCCACCGCCAAGCGCGACGTGATGGACGCCGTGCGCGCGCATTTCCGGCCCGAGTTCCTCAACCGGCTGGATGAGATCGTGGTGTTCGACCGGCTCACAAGGCCGCAGATGGACGGTATCGTCGATATCCAGATGGCACGTCTGCTCAAGCGGCTGGCGGCGCGCAAGATCCGTCTGGAGCTGGATGACGCTGCCCACAAATGGCTGGCCGACGAGGGCTATGATCCCGTCTATGGCGCGCGCCCGCTGAAACGGGTGATCCAGCGTGCGTTGCAGGATCCTTTGGCCGAGGCGCTCTTGGCGGGGGATATCCTCGACGGTGCAGTGGTGCCGGTGACGGCGGGGCCTGAGGGGCTGATCATCGGCGACCGGGTGGGCAACACCACGCAGGAACCGCCACAGAACGCCGTGGTTCACTAAATCAAAACCGCCCCTCTGAATGGTCAGGGGGGCGGTTCTGGCCTTTTGCTGGCATTGGTCCCGTGCGATGAGCCGCGCGATCGCTGGGCCGGGGACTAGCGATGCAACGGCGGCAACTGCCAGTTGATGCAAGCAAAGTCCGTATGACTTCAAAGAGATGCACACCATCTCAAAATCGCTAGGCCGTCACGCCAAAGGCGTGCCGAGGCAAAGCGGCGCACCTTCGGTGCGACGGACGGCCCAGCGATCGCGCGGCGGCGCTTCGCGCCTTGTTCCGCGCGCGTGGCAAATTAAACGACCGCAACTGGCCCAAAACCCACTCTCTACCGACCGTGACTCCCATCATACCCGTTGCGCGCGGGGCTCTGCCATCCCTGCAGCGGGCCCTTCACAGGCGCGAACACCTCGACCAGCATCGGATAGCAGGCCGCCGTATCGCTGGTATGCTCGGACGAGCAATCGCCACCGGGACAGGCGCTGAGCGCGCCAAGCAGGTCTATCTCGGCGAAAAACTCCAGATAGTCGCCGGGGCGGACCGGGCTGGCCTTCATGAAATACTGCCCCGTATCGCGGGTGAATCCGGTACACATAAAGACGTTGAGCACGTCATGCACATGGCGCTCAGCCTCTGCCAAACTCACGCCCAACTCATCCGCCAAGGCGCGCGTCAGGTTGGAATGGCAGCAATGGTGATACTGCACGCCTGACAGCAGATTACCGGTATAGGGATCGCAGCGCGTGCCGATCACATCATGCACAGAGCCTCCGAATTCGTCGATCCCGTACCAAGCCAGCGTATCCTCGACAATCGTGGCCATCGGCCGCAGATGCGGGAAAGACGACCAGAGCCGCTCGCCGCGCGTCACATGCGTGCCATGCAGCGCCCGCGTCTTGCCGGAATAAAACCGCTCTGACAGGTCCGTCGCGTTCCACAGGTTGAGGTCGCCCACCTGCGGCCCCTCGACGCTGGTGATCCGGAAAAACTGACCCGCAGCGACGCGAAAACAGGCGGCCTCGCGCGGCGGCACAATCACTTCTGCCACCTTCTCTGCGCCCGACCGTGCGGCGGCATAGAGCGCCAGATCAGGCTGCGCCAGCGTGTCATTGGGATAGCAGATCACCGGGCGCAGCGCACGGCGGGCCTCGGCATCGGCGGGGGCTTGGGTCATCTCACACCTCTCAGGGATTGCGGGGGTTCACCACGCAATCCAAAGGCGGTTTGCCCGTGGATGTAAAGACCTCTGCCCCGCAGGCCATGCAGCGATAATAAAACTGCCCGTCGCGATCCTGTCGCCGGTCCGCCCGCCAGCGGCAGACGCGTGTGCGCCGGTTGGACAGGATCAGCACCAGCACAAAGGCTATGATCAGGCCGACCACGACAAGCATGCGACTATCCCTTGGCCATTGCCTCTATCATTTCACCGAACCGGCGATAGGTTGCCGCCTGATCCCCGGGCGTCGTTCCTGCCGCGGGATGGCCGTCTGGCGCCTCGGCATAGTCAAAATTCACGCCCGTCCCCTCGATGATCCGGTTCATCATGTTAAAGAGTGCGCAGACCTGCACCGCCTCATAGAGCGCCGCCTCGGACCAGCCCGCGTCATAGACCGCCTGCGCGTCGCGCTTGATCAGCTTGCTCGGCAGGGTGTTGAGCTTGGCCACATAAGCCAGCACCGGGCGTAGTCTTTCGTCCACCGGCGCTGTCTCGAAATCCTCGATCAATGCGTCGATGAGCGCGCCGTCGATCCCAAAGACCTCGGCATAGGCGCGATGCGCGCCGGTGCAAAAGGTACAGGCATTGAGGGCCGAAACATAGGTGGCGATCAACTCACGCTCGCCCAAGCTCAATTCCCCGTCGCCGCGCAAGAGACCGTCGGTATACTCCATGAGCGGGCGAACGTTATGGGGAAACCGCGCGTATAGATCCCTCAGATGCGCGGGATCAGGCAGGCTTGGCAATAGCGGCATCGGGTCATCTCCTCTGGTTGCAGGGGACAGTCCCGCAGCACGGGCCAAAAGAAAACCCCCGCCGTTTCCGGCAGGGGCCACATCTGCGTGAACGCTCAATCAGGCGTCGTAATACGCGTACACCTGCTCCAAGGCATCGACGCCCGGTGCTGTGGACTGGTTGGCGGGTGCCTCCGGACTGTAGTAAACCGCCACCCAATCAGGGGTTTCGGCTTTCGGGGACGGGACCGGGTTCACGGGTTTTTTGGCCGGGTAAGCCATGGCATTATCTCCATATTTCCTATGTTGGAAACATAAGACGCTGCACCGCAGCATAAACCCACATCCCTGCATGTTCGCCATGCAGGAACCGCATGGCAAACGTCGCGCAATGGTGGATTTACCTCAGCCCGCCCGCTCCATCGCCTCGACCGACAAGACCGTTGGCAGATGGCGCGCGATCTCGGTCCAGGTCTCGCCTTCATCCCGGCTCGCAAAGACAGAGCCGGTATTGGTGCCAAAATAGACGCCAACTGGGCTGGAGGTATCCGTGGCCATGGCCTGACGCAGCACGGTGAAATAGCAATTCTGTCCGGGCAACCCCTCACGCTTAGCTATCCAGCTGTTTCCGCCATCGGTGGATTTCCACACCGCCGCCGCAGCCTCCGGGGGATATCGCCCCTCGGTATCACCGTTGAGCGGCAAGACCCAAACCGTCAGAGCATCGTGCGGATGCACAGCGATGGGAAAACCAAAGGTCGAGGGCAATCCGACCGTGATGTCCTCCCATGTCCTTGCCCCGTCAGTGCTGCGAAACACGCCATGATGATTCTGCTGATAGATCACTTCATCCCCCGCCGCGCGCGCCATGTTATGCACGCAGTGTCCAATCTCGCCGTCACTCGGTGCCGCCGGGTGGTTATGTTCGGCGCTGGCCCCGGCGTTCGACAGACGATTGCGACGCGCCCATGTTTCGCCCCCATCTTCCGTGGCAAAAACGCCCGCCGCAGAAATCCCCAGCCAGAGCTTGTCCGGCTCCTGCGGATCGCTGAGGATCGTGTGCAGCACCAGCCCCGCAGCGCCGGGATTCCAGCTTTCCCGCGATGGATGATTGTTCAGGCCTTCAACCCGGTCCCAGCTTTGCCCACCATCCCGGCTGACAAAAAGCGTCGCTGGCTTTGCCCCCGCATAGAGCGTGTCATGCGCATGATGCAGCGACCAGATTGACGATACCTCGCCATCATAAGGGGCCTCGACTGGCTTCCAGCCAAACATCCCAGCCAATTTCGGATCATTTGCAGCCCATTCGTCCAACTGCCCGTTCGAGAGCTTGGACAGGGTCCAGCTTTCGCCGTCATCGTCTGACCGCCAGACACCTGCGCCGTGCCATTCACCGCCGCCCGCCGCCCAAAACCGCCCGGTCTCCGGATCACCCACCACATGATTGATCGGCCAGCCATCGCAGAACGGACCTTCGACGTCCCAGCGCCCATCATCGGAACGTAGCAGGAATGCACCCTTGGTGGTGCCCACCATGATTGTCATCGACATATCAAAGCTCCTCCCATTTCTGAGAGAATATCACAGTCGCAACACGACTCCCAAAGCCTATCCCGCAGATCGGCAGGCTGTTGCCCACCGCAAGAATGTCAGGACCTCAGACGTGCCGCTCGACCATCTGTTTCTTGATCTCGGCAATCGCCTTGGCCGGGTTCAAACCCTTGGGACAGGTCTTGGTGCAGTTCATGATCGTGTGGCACCGATAGAGCTTGAACGGATCTTCCAGATCATCCAGACGCTCGCCCGTCGCCTCATCGCGGCTGTCGATGATCCAGCGATAGGCATGCAAGAGCGCTGCCGGTCCAAGGTATTTGTCGCCATTCCACCAATAGGACGGGCACGAGGTCGAGCAACAGGCGCACATCACGCATTCATAAAGACCGTCCAGCTTTTCGCGGTCCTCGATCGACTGCTTCCATTCCTTGGCGGGGGCGTTGGTCTTGGTTTCCAGCCAGGGCATGATGCTGGCATGCTGGGCGTAGAAATGCGTGAGATCGGGGATCAGGTCCTTGACCACCGGCATATGCGGCAACGGATAGATCTTCACGTCGCCCTTGATCTCATCCATGCCATAAATGCAGGCCAGCGTATTGATCCCGTCGATATTCATCGCGCAAGATCCGCAGATCCCCTCACGGCAAGAGCGGCGGAAGGTGAGCGTGGGATCAATCTCGTTCTTGATCTTGATCAGCGCGTCCAGAACCATCGGGCCACAGGTGTCCATATCGACGAAATAGGTATCGACCTGCGGGTTTTTCCCATCATCCGGGTTCCAGCGGTAAATCTGGAACTTGCGCACAGTCTTGGCCCCTTCGGGCTTGGGCCATGTCTTGCCCGTCGTCATGCGCGAATTCTTGGGGAGTGTGAGTTGAACCATCTTGCTACTCCTTGTCAGCCGCCCAAGAGGGTCAGGCTATTTTGGGCAATACATTGCACGGCCTCGGGGCGCTGCGCGATTGCGATCACTTGTTGCGTGGTCTCCGGCGTCACGCCGGTGACACTCGCGCTTGCTATCTGAATGATTTCACCGGCAGAGGCGGCATCAATCACGCAATCGGTGATCGGGGCAGCGTTGAGACCCGGAAAGCGTTGGGCGACAACCGTGTTGACCACGCTCTTGGCCTGCGCACGCGCAAGGCCGTCCGCGACCTGATTGGTCGCCTCACAGGCGCTCAGGGCCGCAAGCGCGAGACAGGCCAAAGCAATCCGCATCAGAACGTCCGTTCCTTTGGCGCGATCTTCTTGAGGCTGATACCGCCCTCATCCTCGGTTGTCAGAGGATCGGTGATGATCGGGCGATAGCTGAGATCGACGGTATTGCCTTCGACCCGTGCAATCGTATGCACCCGCCATTTTTCATCGTCGCGGGTGCTGAAATCCTCATGCGCATGCGCGCCCCGGCTTTCTTGCCGTGCCTCGGCACCAAAGATCGTGGCGAGTGCGTTGGGCATCAGGTTGGTCAGTTCCAGCGTTTCCATCAGGTCGCTGTTCCACACGAGGCTCCGGTCCGTGACCTTGATATCGTCCATCTTGGCCGCCACGGCCTTCATCTTCTCGACGCCTTCGGCCAGCGTTTTCGAGGTGCGGAACACGGCGGCATCGGCCTGCATCGTGCGCTGCATCTCGAGCCGCAACTCGGCCGTCGGAATTTTGCCGGTCGCGTGACGCAGCGCGTCAAAGCGCGTTAATGCCTTGTCGACTTCGGCCTTGTTGGTGCCCGGAACGGCGGACTCGGCGTCCACCACCTTGCCTGCGCGAATGGCGGCGGCGCGGCCAAAGACCACGAGGTCAATCAGCGAGTTGGAGCCAAGCCGGTTCGCGCCATGCACGCTTGCACAGCCCGCCTCACCCACAGCCATCAGACCGGGGACGACGTTATGGGGATTGTCCTTGGTGGGATTGACCACCTCGCCCCAATAATTCGTCGGCACACCGCCCATGTTGTAGTGGACGGTGGGCAGAACCGGGATCGGTTCCTTGGTGACGTCCACACCCGCAAAGATGCGCGCGCTTTCAGAAATGCCGGGCAGGCGCAGATGCAGCGCCTCGGGTGGCAGGTGGCTGAGGTTGAGGTGAATATGATCACCATCCGCACCCACGCCGCGCCCTTCGCGGATTTCCATGGTCATGCAGCGGCTGACATAGTCGCGGGGGGCGAGATCCTTGTAGTTGGGCGCATAACGCTCCATGAACCGTTCGCCCTCGGAATTGGTGAGGTATCCGCCCTCGCCGCGCGCGCCCTCGGTGATGAGGCAGCCCGCGCCGAAAATACCAGTCGGGTGGAATTGCACGAATTCCATGTCTTGCAGCGGCAGGCCGGCGCGCGCCACCATGCCACCACCATCGCCGGTGCAGGTATGGGCAGAGGTCGCCGAAAAATAGGCCCGGCCATAGCCGCCGGTGGCCAGCACGACCATCTTGGCGTTAAAGACATGGATGGTGCCATCGTCCAGCTTCCAGCAGACGACGCCGGTGCAGGTGCCATCGGTCATCACCAGATCAATGGCGAAATACTCGATGTAGAACTCGGCCTTCTGCTTGAGGCTCTGACCATAGAGCGTGTGCAAAATGGCATGGCCGGTGCGATCGGCGGCGGCGCAGGTGCGCTGCACCGGCGGGCCTTCGCCGAATTCCGTTGTATGGCCGCCGAACGGGCGCTGATAAATCTTGCCCTCTTCGGTGCGCGAGAACGGCACGCCGTAATGTTCCAACTCATAGACCGCCTTGGGGGCCTCGCGCGCCAGATATTCCATCGCGTCGGTATCGCCCAGCCAGTCCGAGCCCTTGATCGTGTCATACATATGCCACTGCCAGCTGTCGGGGCCCATGTTGCCAAGGCTTGCCGCAATGCCGCCCTGCGCCGCCACGGTATGTGAACGGGTCGGGAAAACCTTGGTCACACAAGCGGTGCGCAGCCCCTGTTCGGCCATGCCCAGCGTCGCGCGCAAGCCCGCCCCGCCCGCGCCCACAACAACGACGTCATAATCATGCGTCTCGTATTCATAAGCAGCCATTTAATACTTCCTCACAGCGCGATCTTGGCGAGGGCAAAAAGCCCGGTGGCGATCAGCCCATAACTTAGGACAGTCACCGCGATAATCAGGCCCCGGCGCATGCTGCCGTGGCTGTAATCCTCAATCATCGTCTGCGCGCCGCTGGCATAGTGCCGCAGCCCGAAAAAGATCACGAGACCCGTGAGGATTGCCATGCCGGGGTGGGCAAAGGCGGCCATCACCTCGGTGCGGTCGCCGCCCAAAGCGCGGCCAAAGGCCACCAGAAACACCGGGATGATCAGCGCAAGACCCACACCGGACAGTTTCATATACCAGAAATGTTCGGTCCCGGTGCCGGCGGCACCCTTGCCCTCGGCGCGTTTACGTGCGGTCAGATAGCGCATGATACTCTCCTCAAACCAGCAAAAGCGTGATGACGCTCAGCACGACCGACCCGATGATACAGGCCCAGCCCAGCTTTTCCGCCGTGGGAATATCCATCCCCTTGCCCGCATCGAAATAGAGATGCCGCAGCCCGGCCAGATAGTGATACCACACCGCCCAGAGAGAGAGCGTCAGCACCAGATCGCCAAACCAAGAGGTCAGCACCGCATCGGCCATTGCGAAATAATCGTCAGAGGTCGAAGCCGCCAGCAGCCACCACACAATCAGCGCTGCCGCCACCACCAGCGCATTGCCGGTGATCCGTGTCAGAATGGAGGTGATCGAGGTCAGTTGCGGACGGTAAATTTGCAAGTGCGGCGAAAGCGGGCGTTCAACCTGTTTGGTTTCAGCCATGGAGCAACTCCTTTGCAGATGGCGGGCGGCGCGATAGCCGTCTTTTGCTGCGCCTTTTGTTATACTTTTTCTCGGCTCTGTCACCTGTCCAGCATGACAAATCCCCCAATTAGGGTCAAATGGCCGCAAAAATTTTGCTTTTGTGATCACGAAAATAATCGTGTGATCACAAAGCTCAAGCAAAGGAATCAAGGTTTCCGTCGCATTTGCCCCGAGTCTCTGGCCGACAGGGCACCGGCCACCCTGATGAAATCTTGAACAGACACGAATTTGTGATCACAAATCTCAATCTGACATGAAAAAGCCCGAGTCGTTTCCAACCCGGGCCAATTACACCTCTGTCAGCCGTTCAATGCAGCTTGGCATCCACATCGGCAATGGCCGCGTCGATCAGCGCGTTGCCGTCTGCGGCGGTCATCTGCTTGGCGATCACATCGCGCGCGGCAGCGACAGCCACGACCACGGCCTGATCCCGCACATCGCGGATGGCGCGGGCCTCGGCGCTTGCGATCTGCTCCTCGGCGGCCTGCATCCGGCGTGCAATCGACGCCTTGATCTCATCCTTGGCCTCTTCGGCGGCGGCATTGGCTTCGTCCTTGGCGTGCGCCACAATCCGGTCAGCCTGCGCCTGCACTTCCTTCTGCTTGCGCTCATAGCTGGCCAGCAGGGTCTGTGCCTCCTCACGCAGCGCGCGCGCCTCGTCGAGTTCCGCCTTGATGCTGACTGCCCGCTCATCGAGCTTCTTGCCTACAAGGCTTGGCACCTTCACATAGATCAGAAACCCGACAAAGAGCAGAAACGCGAGCAACACGACGAAATTCGTGTTGGCCAGCGAAAAGAACGGGCCACTCGCTGCCAGCGCAGGGCTGGCGATAAGAGCGGCAACCATGGTCAAGAGCATCTTTTGCATGGCGCTTATCCTTTCATCCGGGCGTTGACGGCTGCGCTGACCGTTTTCGCGTCTGCCTTGCCCCCCATGACGGCAACGATCTCGGCAGCGGCGTCCTTGGCCACTTCCTTGACGCTGTCCATGGCATTGGCCCGGATTTCCTCAATCTTCTGCTCGCCTTCTGCGGCGCGTGCCGCAATCTCGGCGTCCGCCTTGGCGGTGGCGGCATCAAGCTCCGCCTTGATCTCTGCCTTGGCCTTGGCGACGATCGTCTGCGCCTCGGCGCGGGCATCGGCCAGCGCCTTGAGATAGGCCAGCTCGGCCTGCTCGGCCTTGACCTTCAGATCCTCCGCCGCAGCGAGGTCATTGGTAATGGCCCCCTGACGCTCTGCCATCACCGCCGCAATGCGCGGCAGCGCGATACGCGACAGGACAAAGTAAATCACGACCAGCGTGACGAGGAGCCAGAAAATCTGGTTGCCAAAGGTCGAAAAATCCAGCTGGGGCAGGCCCGGCGTGGATGCGGCTTGACCAGCGGCGTCATGCGTTTCGCTTGCCATGTCGTCCTCCTAGGGGAAAGTTCCGTGTCACCGAGGGCTGGCGATGCGCCACCCCTCGGCCGTAAGGATCAGCTACCCGAGGGACTTAGACAGCAAACATCAGCAGAAGCGCGATGAGGAACGAGAAGATCCCCAGAGCTTCGGCGAATGCGATGCCGATGAACAGCGTCGCGGTCTGACCGGCGGCAGCAGACGGATTGCGCAGCGCGCCTGCGAGGAAGTTGCCGGCCACGTGGCCCACACCGATCGCGGCAGCACCCGAACCGATGCCTGCGAGGCCTGCACCGATGAATTGACCCAATTGTGCGATATCGCCTTCCATGAGATGTCTCCTTACGTTGGAATTGGCATTGCTAGGTTGGTCGTGAGGCGGGCGGACCCGCCGTAGTCTGGTTGTTCGTAGGGTGGGTAAAACCCCTCCGTCACCCTCAATGGTGCGGATGCAGCGCATCCTTGAGATACACGCAGGTGAGGATGGTAAAGACATAGGCCTGGATGAAGGACACCAGCACTTCGAGCCCATACATAGCCGAGACCGCAAGGATCGACAGCGGGGCGATCATCGCCACCTGACTGAAGCCAGCGAACACCTTGATCACGGCGTGACCGGCCATCATGTTGCCGGCAAGACGAATGGAATGGCTGACAGGGCGCACGAAGTAGGAAATCAGCTCGATCACGGCCAGAATGGGCCGCAGCGCCAGCGGCGCGGAACTGACCCAGAACAGGCTCAGAAAGGCCGGGCCGTTCTTGACAAAACCGAGGATCGTCACCGTCAAAAACACCATCACAGCCATCACCGCCGTCACCGCGATATGGCTCGTGGTGGTAAAGGCCATCGGCAGGAGGCCAAGAAAGTTGGCGAAGAGGATGAAGAGAAACAGCGTCATGATATAGGGGAAGAACACCAGCGCATCCTTGCCTGCCACATCCTCGACCATCTTGCGGACGAATTCATACAGAAGCTCGGCAACAGACTGCATTCGGGTCGGGATTGTCGCCCGTCCAGAGGTGCCCATAACCAGAAGCGCGATTATCGCGAGAACCGTCAGCGCCATCCACAGCGTGACGTTGGTCAGCGTGAACACACCCACCGCGCCCTCGCCAAACAGCGGCTTGACTATGAACTGATCCATCGGGTGGAAAACCAGACCACCCTCATCGGCACCGTGCGCTTCAGTCGCCATTCTTTGCCCTCTCATCCCCGCCTTGTGCGGGATCGTTTATGCCCTGCTGGATCTCGGCGGCGCTGCGCATCATCGTCTTGACGCCCGCGGCCATCCCCAGCAACGTAAATATGACAAGGAAAATGGGCATCGTTCCCAAGAGGGAATCCAGCCCGTACCCCATGCCAAAACCGATCATCAGACCGGCCACCAACTCAATCACCATCCGCCATGCCATCTGAGCCTGCGAATAATGCTCGTCCTGATGGGGCTTTGGCGCGTCCTTGGCCTTGAGCTTGGCGATCCTTGCTTCCAGCTCTGCCAGTCGCTCGCTCTGCTCGGGATCGGTCACGCGGTTCCCCCTCAGGATGTTGCGCACTTGCTAGGCCCAAGGCGCGCATGAGTCAAGCATCCGAACCGTATCAGAACGTTACGGTCAAGCCATTGCTAATGAACGAATTTTTTACCAAGAGGCCTGAGGCGGCCATTCTGCCGCAACCGCCCCTATCCGCCCAAAGGGCCATTTGCCATATTCAACCGAACGGTTGAGTTTCAGCGCACGACAAAGACCGACACCTTGGCATGCTGGGCAATATAGCCGCCATGCGAGGCAAAGATATGCTCAAGAAAGCCCGGCACATGGCTGGCCACCACGACCAGATCGGCGCCAGTCCGCTCGATCGCCTGCATGAGCGCCGACGTTGTCTCGACCTCGGGATCGTGGCTGATGATCGGCTCGGCCTCGACCGTGACGGCGTATTTGGTTCGCAGGTCATCGGCAAAGCGCGTGAGCGTCTGCGAGAATTCGGCAGCGTTGTGACCTAGCTCATTGGGCAGTTCCCCGCCCACGCTGACCACCTTGATCCGCGCCCCATGCCGTTTGGCGAGATCCCCCGCCACGTCGAGCGCCTTGGTCAATGTGTCCTTGTGGAGCAGATCAACCGGAACCAGGATTGTCGAGAACATGGTCTTTCCTTTCGTGTTTCCGTTTTGCGTCCAACCAGCCTAACGGCTCTGGCGCAGCCCGACATTGTCACAGATCAACACCGATTTCAGCCCGGTCGGCATGGATCTGCCGTTGACGCGGGCCGCGCGCTTGGGCTTATGAGAAGCATGCACAGCACGCCTGCCCTCGATATGATCTTTGCCGCCCTCGCCGATCCCACTCGGCGCGCGATCCTGTCGATGCTGCTCGAGGATGACATGGCGGTCACGGATGTGGCCGAACCGTTCGAGATGAGCCTTGCCGCGATTTCCAAACATCTGGGCATCCTCAGCCGCGCCGGTCTCATCAGTCAGGACCGGCGGGGCCGGGTGACCTGGTGCAAGCTGGAGCCGGACGCCCTGCGCGATGCCTCGATCTGGATGCAGAGCTTTGGCCAGTTCGAGGCGGTCAATCTCGATGCGTTCGAGCGGTTCCTGCAAAGCGAATTGCCGGATGATCCCTGACGCCCGCCATATGCCCGAGGCGCGGATCGACACCGTGCCGGGGGCCATCCTCATGCCATTGCGCGCCGAGACCGGCATGGCCTGTGGCGCGCTCATGCCGGACGGCATGGCCCTGCCTGCGGCACGCACCCTCTTATCGGCCGGGCGTTTTACAGCCGACCCCGCGCTGTCACCCGGCGCATGCGCGCAGCTTCCGGGACGCTGGCTTTTTGCCGGGGTGGGGCGGCACCATTTCGGTCATTTCCTGCTCGAAGCGGTACCACGTCTCTGGGCGCTCGATCATGTGATCGGGGCCGTGGACGGCATCGCGCTGCTGCCAATGGCGGGCCGTGACATCGCCGCCGTGCTGCGCCGCCGTCTTGGCCCGCTGCTGGATATGCTGGGGCAGGCCCTCCCCGTGCATCTGGTCGAGATCCCGACACAGGTCGACGAGCTGATCCTTCCGACACAGGGATTTGGCCATTTGCACTGGAGCGGCGGCACGCCCGAGGCCCGCACCTATATGCGCCGCCACCTCTGCGCCGGGGACGCGCCCGTTGGACCAGACAAGGTCTATGTCTCGCGCCGTCGCCTCAAGAATCCGGAACAACAGGTGCCGCATGAACAGCTCATCGAGCGTTGGATGTCCCGCGCGGGCTACGACATCTTTCACCCGGAGCGCCACAGCGTGACCGAGCAGATTGCGCGCTACCGCGCTGCACGCGTGATCGTTGGCCCGGATGGTTCGGCGTTCCACATGGCCGCCTTCGTGATGACCCCCGGAACCAACGTTGGCCTCATCCAGCGCCGCACCCGTCAGGACACATTCGACGCCATCGCCCGGCAGATCACCAGCTTCTCAGAGGTGGAGTTGACCACGACCGCCGCCCTTGCGAAGCTCGCGCCAAGCGCGGAGGACGATCCGACCCCGACCGAATTGCGCCAGCTGCGCGGCGATCTTCAGGCCGCAGGTTTCATCTGAGGCGCGCTCTCGTCCTTTAACAACAACACCAGCGCCACCACCGTCAGCCCCACCCCCATCAGGACCAAAAGCGGTGGCAAGGCATGCCCAAGCGCCGCCTGCCAGAGCGTCACCCATGTGGGCGTGAGATAGGTATAGGCCATCACCTTGGCACTGGGCAGGTTCAGGCTGGCATATTGCAACAGAACGAAGGTCATCGCGGTGGCGAAAACCGCCGTATAGACAATGGTGACCCAGACGATCGCGGGCAGGCCCGCCCAATCGGTCGCCCGGATCTCGCCCCAGCCCGCCGCCGTGATCAGCACCGCAGCCCCCAGCATGGTGCCAAAGGAAAACACCACCGGCCGTTCGCCGCGATTGAGCAGGCGTACCAGCGGCGTGTAAATTGCATGTGCGGCACAGCCAAAGAAATAGATCACTTCGCCGCGCCCGACCTCGAACGCCACCAAAGCCGAGAGGTCGGCGCGAAAGATCACCCAGAGCGCGCCCATCGCCCCCACACCCAGCGCCAGCGCCATGCGCAGCGTGGTGATCTGGCGCAAGAGCACATAGCCGGCGATCCCCGCCATGATCGGCGTGAGGGTAAACACCGCCGCTGCCGAAACCGGCGCCGCCGTCTTGAGCCCCTCGAACATCATCACGAAATAGAGCCCCATCGCGCCGCCGAGCAGCAGGTAGCGCCAGGGTGCCACCCAGGTGCTGCGCGGAATACCCGTGCTCAGCATGGCTCCCGTGCCCACGATCACCGCCGCCAAGAGGAAACGCGGCGCATTGAGTGCCGCAGGTGCCACATGCTGCGCCGCCATCGAGCCCAGCGCAAATGACCCGGCCACCAACCCCGAGAAACACAGCATCGCCAAATGCCCCTTGAGGGCAGGTGTCATCCCGCCTGCCACGCTGCCGCGCGTTCCTTGAGGTGACTCAGAAATGCCTGCACCTTGGTGGTGCGGTGGAGATCCATATGCGTGACAAGCCAGAGCGGCGCGGCCCATTCCGGTCTGGGGGGCATGACCTGTATCAGCCCCGGCATCTCTGCCGCCTGCAACACCGACGTGAATCCGATCCCCGCCCCGGCAAGAATCGCATTGCGCTGCGCATGCACATCGCCCGAGCGAAACACGATGGCCTCGCCGGGCACATTATCCTGCAACCAGCGCAGAAACGGCGCGCGCGTCTTGGGATCATCCGCGCCGATAAAGCGATGCTTGGCCAGATCCTCCGTGCCCTTGGGCAACCCGTAGCGCGCCGCGTATCCTTCGCTGGCATAGAGCGTGAATTGCTGCTGAAAGAACGGCTGCACCACATTGTCGGGTTGATCCGGCACGGACCCCGCCCGGATCGCCACATGCGCCTCGCCATATTCCAACCGGAACAGGCGGTCGCCCGTCAGATAGCGCACCACCAGACCGGGATAATCGTGCTGAAACGCCGCCAGCACCGGCACCAAAAGATGGCTCAAACCGCCGATCGAGGTCACGACCAACTCGCCCGAGACATCGTTGCCCTGGCCCTTGATGCGCCCGGCCAACTGATTGAACTGGTCATCTGTCGCCTGCGCCACACGCAGCAGGTCATCGCCCGCCTCAGTCGCGGTGTAGCCCCGCGCGTGCCGCTGAAAGAGCTTGACGCCCAGCCGCTCCTCCAGCGCGTCGATATGCCGGATGACCGTGGCATGATGCACGCCCAACACCTCCGCCGCCCCGCTCACAGTGCCGATCCGCGCCACATTATACGCGGTCCGCACTTCGTCCCAATTGTCCATCACCGCGATCACCCTGCCCGCTGTCCCGTTCGCCGCGCAACTATGCGGCGGCGGAGCGGCGGTTGCAATCACCTGCGATGCGCGTAGCATAGCGGCACCCAGCCGTAGAGCGCCCTCTGATGAACGTCACACACACCAGCCCGGATCTGCTGATCATCGAAGAGATACCGTGGTTCATCGCGATCATGCTCAGCCTCTTTACGATGCTCTTTGCCGGGGTGGGTCTTTTGGTGATGCCGCAGAGCCTCGTTGGCGGTCTGGTCTTTCTGCTGGTCGGCGGCGGCATGGGGCTTGCGGGTGTCGGCATCTTTGTCGAACGCCTGCAACTCATCCTAGACGCGGGGGCGGGCACCGCAACCCTGCGCTCACGCACCATCTTTCGCCACCGCGAGACGGTGTTTCCGCTTGACGACTTAGTCCGCGCCACGGGTGAGACCACCTTGTCAGGCTCTGCCACCGACATTGACCCCGCCCGCGTGCGCCGAAAACTGCACCGCCCCTCGCTCGTGCTGCGCGATGGCGCAAGCGGCGATGCGCTCCTGCACCCGATCACCGAGATCTACGACAGCAGCCGTTCCTCAGGCAAGGTGGTGCGCGCCATCAATGACTGGCTCGCCCAGCGCCGCGTCTTAGACCCCACGCTTGACTCCCCCCCACCCCCGCGCTAAACGCCCCCCAATTCCCGGAGGCCGATGCTTCCGGTCCCGGCCCCGTGTCGGGATCGCCCCCCGTCAGCGCGTTGCGCCCACGGGGGCGTTTATCGTTTGAACCGTTGCCCCTATATGGGGGGTGACATGGCAGCAACCGGCACAGGAGCCTGAGCGATGTTTGAAAATCTATCCGAACGCCTCTCCGGTGTCTTTGACCGGCTCACCAAACAGGGGTCGCTGTCCGAAGAGGATGTGAAAACCGCCCTGCGCGAGGTGCGCGTCGCCCTGCTTGAGGCCGACGTGTCCCTGCCCGTCGCCCGCGATTTCATCAAGACCGTCGAGAGCCGCGCCACCGGGCAGGCCGTAACCAAATCCGTGACCCCCGGCCAGCAGGTCGTCAAGATCGTGCATGACGCCTTGGTCGAGACATTGCGCGGCGCCGGTGATCCCGGCGCGCTCAAGATCGACAACCCGCCTGCCCCCATTCTGATGGTCGGCCTGCAAGGCTCGGGCAAAACCACCACCACCGCCAAGCTCGCCAAGCGGCTCAAGGATCGCGACGGCAAGCGCGTGCTCATGGCCTCGCTTGATACCAACCGCCCGGCGGCGATGGAACAGCTGGCAATCTTGGGCAAACAGATCGGCGTCGATACGCTGCCCATCGTCAAGGGCGAAGACCCGGTTCAAATCGCCAAACGCGCCAAGACCCAAGCGGCGCTTGGTGGCTATGACGTCTACATGCTCGACACCGCAGGGCGGCTGCACATTGACGCAGAGTTGATCGCGCAGGCGGCGGCAGTTCGCGACGTCGCCAATCCCCGCGAAACCCTGCTCGTGGTCGATGGTCTGACCGGACAGGATGCCGTCAACGTCGCCACCGAATTCGATGACAAGATCGGCGTCACCGGTGTGGTCCTCACCCGGATGGATGGCGACGGGCGCGGCGGTGCGGCGCTCTCGATGCGCGCCGTGACCGGCAAGCCGATCCGCTTTGTCGGCCTTGGCGAAAAGATGGACGCGCTCGAAACCTTCGAGCCGGAGCGTATCGCGGGCCGCATCCTTGGCATGGGCGACATCGTCGCCCTCGTGGAAAAGGCGCAGGAAACCATCGAGGCCGCCGAGGCCGAAAAGATGATGCGCCGCATGGCCAAGGGTCAGTTCAACATGAACGACCTCAAGGGCCAGCTTGAGCAGATGCAGAAAATGGGCGGCATGCAGGGGCTCATGGGCATGATGCCGGGCATGGGCAAGATGGCCAAGCAGGTCGAGGATGCCGGGTTTGACGACAAGATGCTGACCCGCCAGATCGCCATGATCCAGTCAATGACCAAGAAAGAGCGCGCCAATCCCGCCCTGCTTCAGGCCAGCCGCAAAAAGCGGATCGCCGCAGGGTCCGGCATGGAGGTGTCTGACCTCAACAAGCTGCTCAAGATGCACCGCCAGATGGCGGATATGATGAAGAAAATGGGCAAGATGGGCAAAGGCGGCATGCTGAAACAGGCCATGAAGGGCATGTTCGGCAAGGGCGGTATGCCCGACATGAACGACCCCAAGGCAATGGAAGAGGCGGCCAAGGCAATGGGCGGCAAACTCCCCGGCGGCTTGGGTGGCGGTCTGCCCGGCCTTGGTGGCGGCATGGGCCTGCCCCCCGGCCTCTCCGGCTTTGGCAAAAAGAAATAACGCCATGCTTTCACTGTTCCTAAAATACTCAAATCCCACTGCGCAGCCGGCACCTCGCCGGGGGATGGCACAGCGATGAACCTGACCCAGGCCCCCACGCTGGAAACCTCGCGCCTGATCCTGCGTGGACCAGAACCACAGGATATCGCCCCCACCATCGCCTTTCTGCTCGACCGGGAGCGGTCCGAGGGGTTTGGGTCTTCGCCCAACCGGGGCGAGGCATGGCGCTGGTTTGCCCTCAACGTCGGCCATTGGCATATTCATGGCTACGGCTATTTCACCATCGAGATGAAAGACAGCGGTGAAACCGCAGGCATCGCCGGCATCTGGAACCCCGAAGGCTGGCCCGAGCCGGAATTGGGCTGGGCGCTCTATGCCGGGTTCGAGGGGCGCGGCATCGCCTATGAGGCCGCGGCCCGCGCGCGCCGCTATGCCTATGAGGATCTTGGATTCTCGACACTCACCTCGAATATCGTGCCGGGCAACACCCGCTCGGTCGCCCTTGCCGAACGCTTGGGCGCATGGTTCGAGCGGGAATATGAGAATATCCACATGGGACATGATCTGCTCTACCGCCACCCCGCGCCGGGCGCAGACGATGGCCGCGACGACGACGGTTCGGTCGAGGCCTATGCATGACCACCCTCACCCTGCATATCCCCGAGGTCAAAAGCGGTGATCTTATCCTGCGCACCATCTGCGAGGATGATCTTGACCAGCTCGCTGCGTTCTACGCAGGCACCCGCAGCCAATTTGTCGGTGGCCCCCTGTCACGCGCGGACTGCTGGCGGCTCATCGCGGGCAACCTCGGCCATTGGGCGCTGCGCGGCTTTGGCATGTGGGTGATCGCTGATCGCGGCACTGGCAACCCGCTCGGGATCTGCGGTTTCATCTTTCGCGAAGGCTGGGACGAGCCGGAGCTTGGCTGGCAGGTTTGGGACGGGTACGAGGGGCGCGGCATCGCCTATCGCGCGGCCCACGCCGCGCGCACCCATGGGGCCGCGCATTTCGGCCTCGACGGCGTGATTTCCTATATTGACCCGGCCAATACCCGCTCTCAGGCTCTGGCCGAGCGTCTCGGTGCGCGCTTTGAGCGTGACGGCACCCTGCTCGGCACACCTTGTCAGGTTTGGCGACACCCGAAATCCGGCGAGGTGGCAGCATGACCTGTTTGACCAAACTCAATGCACCGCACACGGCCCCCTCCGAGGCCTCAAAGGCGCGCCACATGACCGACATCTCGACCCGTACGGGTGACATCACCCAAACCTTACGTTTCACGCCGCAAACCTCAGGGTTTGTACAGGCCGGAGGCTCGCATGACTGACGCAACCGCCCTTGCCGCCCAGCTTTTGAAAGAGCACCGCCAGAGCATCGACCGGCTTGACGCGATCCTCGTCTTCACGCTGGCTGAGCGGTTCAAACACACGCAGGCCGTGGGGAAACTCAAGGCTGAACACGACCTTCCCCCGTCCGATCAGGCGCGCGAAGCCGCGCAGATCGAACGGCTCGAAGAATTGGCGACAACGGCCGATCTGGACCCGGAATTCGCCAAGAAGTTCCTGAACTTCATCATCGCCGAGGTGATCCGACATCACCAACAACACCAATCGTAAGGTGGGATCAAACCCCATCACCCCCCGCCATTAAAGGAGAATATCAAATGGCTATGAAAATCCGTCTCGCCCGTGGTGGCAGCAAAAAGCGCCCCTTCTACCGTATCGTCGCCGCCGACAGCCGCATGCCGCGCGATGGTCGTTTCATTGAGAAACTGGGCACCTATAACCCGCTTCTGCCCAAGGACAGCGAAGACCGCGTGAAAATGGATGTCGAGCGTATCCAGCACTGGCTGGCGCAGGGCGCTCAGCCGACCGACCGCATCAGCCGCATGCTTGAGACCGCCGGCGTTGTCGCCAAGAAAGAGCGCGCCAACCTGAAGAAAGCCGTTCCGGGCAAGAAAGCTCAGGAACGCGCCGCAGAGAAGACAGCCAAGGCCGAAGCAGCCGAAGCAGCGGCAAACGCCCCCGCCGAAGAGGCCGTGGTCGAAGAGGCTGCAACCGAGGAATAAGACAGGTAAGGCGCTGGAATGTCACAGTTTTCCAAGGACTTCCAGACCGCCCTGCGCGATCTCATGCGGTGGCGGCGCGACGTGCGCCGCTTCCGCCGGGACGCGGTGGATGAGGCTGTCTTACAGGACTGCCTCGACACCTTCCTGCTCTCACCCTCTGTGGGTCTGAGCGAACCGTGGCGCGTGATCCGGGTGCAATCCCCCGAGGCCCGCGCCGCGGCACTGGCCAACTTTACAGCCGAAAATGACCGCGCCCTCAAGGGGTATCACGGTGAAAAGTCACGCATTTACAGCGGCTTGAAACTGTCCGGCATGCAAGAGGCGCCGGTGCAATTGGCGATCTATTGCGACGAGGCCACCGACAAGGGCGCGGGCCTTGGCGCGGGCACCATGCCCGAGATGCGGCGCTATTCCGTTGTCGGCGCGATCACCCATTTCTGGCTCGCGGCGCGTGCGCAGGGGCTTGGCGTCGGCTGGGTCTCGATCCTTGATCCAGAGCAACTCGCGCGCGACCTCGACGTGCCCGCCGACTGGGCGTTGGTCGCCTATCTCTGCGTCGGCTGGCCCGAAACCACCAGCGACACCCCAGAGCTGGAACAGGCTGGATGGGAAACCCGCCGCCCCACCCTGCCGACCGAGGTGCGTTGAGCATGCGTGTGGCCCCATTGCACATCCGCGGAATTCAGCGGATCATATCCCGATCTGTCAAACCGGAGACCACGCCATGAGCGACAGTGACCGCATTTGTGTGGGCGCCATCGGCGGCGCCTTTGGCGTGCGCGGCGAAGTGCGGCTCAAGAGCTTTACCGCCATGCCCGAGGATATAGCCAGCTATAGCCCTCTGACCTCTGAGGATGGCACGCGGCAGTTTGACATCAGCCTGACCGGCCAGACCACCAACGGCTTTACCGCACATCTGTCCGGCATCGCCACCAAAGAGGCCGCCGATGCCCTGCGTGGCACCCGGCTCTATGCCCTGCGCGCGCAACTGCCCAATCTGCCGGATGATGAATATTACCACGCCGATCTCATTGGGCTTGAGGTGTTCGACACGGGCGGCACCCTCTTGGGACGGGTCAAGGCGGTGCTCAATCACGGTGCGTCTGACCTGTTGGAAATCCACGGTCCCGGCCTCAGCGCCACGGTTCTGCTGCCCTTCACGCTTGAGGCGGTGCCAACCGTCGATCTGGCCTCTGGCCGCATCATCGCCGACCCGCCCGATGGTCTGATATGAGCGACACGCCCCGCTCGCACGGGCGCAAATCCATCCGCGCCACCCTGACCCCGCGCGAGTTGATCACGCCCACGCCGGACCTCGCAGGCGTCTGGACCGCGCGGGTGATCACCCTGCTTCCCCAAGCGTTTCCGGGCATTCTGGGCGAGAGCCTGACGGGACGCGCCTTGCAAAACGGCCTCTGGGCACTCAACGCGATCGACCTGCGCCCTTACGGCGAGGGCAAGCATCGCAACGTCGATGACACGCCCGCCGGGGGCGGCGCGGGCATGGTGATCCGCGCCGATGTCATGGGCCGCGCGATTGACGAGGCTATGGCGGCCACCCCGCCCGGCTGGCCGCTGATCTACCTCAGCCCGCGCGGGCGGCGGTTTGATCAGGCGATGGCGCAGGACCTCTCGCAGCGCCCCGGTGTCACCTTGATCTGTGGTCGGTTCGAGGGGCTGGATGAGCGCGTGATCGAGCATTATGGCATCCAAGAGGTCTCCTTGGGCGATTTCGTCATGACCGGCGGCGAGATTGCCGCGCAGGCGATGATCGACGCCACCGTGCGGCTCTTGCCCGGTGTGCTGGGCAATGCCGAAAGCACGGCCGAGGAAAGCCATTCCAACGGGTTGCTGGAGCATCCGCAGTATACCCGCCCTGCCGAATGGATGGGCCGGGTCATCCCAGAGGTTCTGACCTCTGGCGATCACGCGCGGGTCGAGAAATGGCGGCGCGAAATGTCCGAGCGCCTGACCGCCGAGCGGCGTCCGGATCTTTGGGACAATCACTGCAAAACCAATCCTGACAAGGCTTGATCCGCCTCACGGTTGCGCCTATACACCGCCTTGCTTGGAATCGCTTTGCGGCTCCGGGCCTGTGTGTTTTAGGCATGACGACCCACCAGACCTTCTTCGGTCGCCTGCGGTAGCCTTGGCAAACGGATCACAGACAAGGACGACCTGATCTCTGGCGGGCGCAACTGCGAACCCGGAAGAAGACCAAGAGCTCTGAGGGCGCGAGACATCTTTGCGGAAAAACCGCAAGTAAATCAGGAGAGAAGCGATGGATATTATCGCTCAGATTGAGGCGGAACAGATCGCCTCGCTCGGGAAAACCATTCCCGATTTCAAGGCCGGCGACACCATTCGCGTCGGCTACAAGGTGACCGAAGGCACACGTTCGCGCGTGCAAAACTTTGAAGGCGTCTGCATCAGCCGCAAAAACGGCAAGGGCATCGCAGGGTCGTTCACCGTCCGCAAGATTTCCTTTGGCGAAGGTGTGGAACGTATGTTCCCGCTCTATTCGACCAATATCGACAATATCGAGGTTGTGCGCCGTGGTCGCGTGCGTCGCGCCAAGCTCTACTACCTGCGCTCGCGTCGCGGCAAATCGGCCCGCATCGCCGAGGATTCCACCTACAAGGCCCAATCGGGCGCTTCCGCGTAAGGATTGGTACGATGAAAAAAGAGATTCACCCCGATTACCACGCCATCAACGTCAAGATGACCGATGGCACTGTTGTGCAAATGCGCTCGACCTATGGCAAAGAAGGCGACACGCTGTCGCTCGACATCGACCCGTCGGTGCACCCCGCCTGGACCGGCGGCAGCTCGCGTCTGATGGATGCCGGTGGCCGCGTGTCCAAGTTCAAGAACAAATACGCCGGTCTCGGGTTCTGAACCCTGTTTCTGGACGGATACGACAAACGCCGCCCCTCGGGGCGGCGTTTTGCATGGGGCGCAAGCGTGCCTTTACTTTTTGGTAAGAATTGGGCTATAAACAGGACATCCGAAAATCGGTTTTCAGTGACCTCACCGAAAACGTGACCCTGCGGAGCGTCTACTCCGCAGGGTCTTTTCTTTCAGGGGCTTAGAGCCCCATCAAGAGCCGGATGATCCCAACAAGCAGCGTCCCCGCTGCAAGTAGCACCATCCATTTCCGAAAGTCGGTTTCTCTCAGTTTCCTCACCTCCTTGCGCTGCAATGGGTTGCAGCAGGACTACAGCACCGCGTCGGCGTGAAGGAAAGGTTAAAATTGTCGATATTCTTGGTGATTTTTGGCAGAGCCCGCCCCTACACTTGCACCTGTGCCGCAACCGGATAAAACGGACTCAGACGAGCAAGAGGACGCGCAATGGCGACGGCACTGATCATACTGGCGGCAGGTCAGGGGACGCGGATGAATTCCGAGCTTCCCAAGGTGCTGCACCCAATTGGCAGCGCGCCGATGTTGGGGCATGCGATACAGGCGGGCGCGACCCTCGAGCCCGATCATGTGATCGTGGTGGCCGGACATGGGGCCGAGGCCGTACGCGCCGCGGCGCTGGAGTTTGACGAGACCGCGCAGATCGTGATCCAATCCGAGCAATTGGGCACTGCCCATGCGGTGGCCCAATCCGCGCCGCTCCTGGCGAACTACCCCGGTGACGCGCTTGTGCTCTATGGCGACACACCCTTTATCCAGCCCGAGACATTGGAGCGGATGCAGGCCGCGCGCAGCACCCATGACATCGTCGTGCTGGGCTTTGAGGCGGCCGATCCGGGCCGCTACGGGCGGTTGGTGACGGACGGCGATGATCTCCTGCGGATCGTCGAGTTCAAGGACGCAACCGAGGCCGAGCGCGCTCGGACCCTATGCAACAGCGGCGTGGTTCTGGCGCCCGCCGCTTTGCTTTTCGATCTCATCGCACAGGTGGGCAATGCCAATGCCTCGGGCGAATATTATCTGACCGACATCGTGGGTCTGGCGCGGGTGCGGGGGCTGTCGGCGACTGCCGTCACCTGCGAAGAGTCCGAGACGATGGGCATCAATTCCCGCGCCGAACTCGCACGCGCCGAGGCTGGATTTCAGACCCGCAAACGCGCCGAAGCGCTGGAAACCGGCGTAACCCTTGTCGCGCCGGAAACGGTGCAATTCGCCTATGACACATGGCTCGGCCGTGATTGCGTGATCGAACCCTATGTCGTCTTCGGCCCCGGCGTGACCATCGAAACCGGCGCACATATCCGCGCCTTCTCGCATCTCGAAGGCTGCCATGTAGCGCGCGGCGCGGTGGTCGGCCCCTATGCCCGGCTTCGCCCCGGGACAGAACTGTCCGAGCACGCCCGCATCGGCAATTTCGTCGAGCTCAAGAACGCGCTGATCGGCGAGGGGGCCAAGGTCAATCACCTGAGCTACATCGGCGATACGCGCGTGGGAGATGAGAGCAATATCGGCGCAGGCACCATCACCTGCAATTACGATGGTGTCTCCAAGCATGAGACTGTGATCGGCGCGCGGGTTTTTATCGGCTCCAACACCATGCTGGTGGCCCCTGTCACCGTTGGTGACGGGGCCATGACCGGGTCGGGATCGGTGATCACCCGCGATGTCGCACCGGATGCGCTGGCGATCGCCCGCGCGCGGCAGGTGGACAAACCCGGAATGGCCGCCAAACTGTTCGAAATGCTCCGCGCCAAGACCCGAAGCCGCGAAAAAGGATCAAACTGATGTGTGGAATTGTTGGAGTTCTTGGCAATCACGAGGCAGCGCCCCTCTTGGTCGAGGCCCTCAAGCGGCTGGAATATCGTGGCTATGACAGCGCCGGGATTGCCACCGTGCATGGCGGGCATCTTGACCGTCGTCGCGCGGTGGGCAAGCTGGTCAATCTCTCGGATCTCTTGGTGCATCAACCGCTGGCGGGCAAGGCCGGGATTGGCCACACCCGCTGGGCCACGCATGGTGCGCCGACCGAGGCCAATGCCCATCCGCACCGCTCTGGCCCGGTCTCCGTTGTGCATAACGGTATCATCGAGAATTTCCGCACCCTGCGCACCGAACTGGCCGCCGCCGGGATCGGCCATAAGACCGACACCGACACCGAAACCGTCGCCCTTCTGACGCATCACTACATAACACAGGGCATGGACCCCGCGACGGCGGCGCGCACAACCATCGCCCGGCTCGAGGGGGCCTACGCGCTCTGCTTTCTGTTTGAGGGCGAACCCGATCTTCTGGTGGCGGCACGACGCGGCAGCCCGCTGGCCATAGGCCATGGCACGGGCGAGATGTTCGTTGGCTCGGATGCCATTGCGCTGGCCCCGATGACCGACCGCATCACCTATCTCGAAGAGGGTGACATCGCGGTTCTCACGCGGACCAGCCTGACCATCACCGATCGCCATGGCCATCTGGCAAATCGCCCCATCAAGACCATCGAGATCGACAGCACCCGCGTCGACAAGGCTGGCCACCGGCATTTCATGGCCAAGGAAATCACTGAACAGCCCTCGGTGATCGGCGCGGCCTTGGGTCATTACCTCAGCAGCGATGGCAGCCGCATCACCCTGCCCGAGGGGCTGCCGGATTTCGCAGGCATCGAACGGCTGACCATGGTCGCCTGCGGCACTGCACATTATGCCTGCCTCACCGCCAAATACTGGTTCGAGCAATTTGCCCGCCTGCCGGTCGAGGTCGATATCGCCTCGGAATTCCGCTATCGCGAGCCCCCCGTGACCCCCGGAACCGTGGCGCTGTTTGTCAGCCAGTCGGGCGAGACCGCCGATACGCTCGCGGCTCTGCGCTATGCAACGGGACGCGCAGAACAGATCATCTCGGTGATCAACGTCTCCGAGAGCTCCATCGCCCGCGAGAGCGATTTGGCGCTGTCCATCCATGCCGGGGCCGAGATCGGCGTGGCCTCGACCAAGGCCTTTACCTGCCAACTGACCGTGCTCTTGTTGCTGGCGCTCAAGGCGGCGCAGGACCGGGGAGAGATCGATCCGGAACGTCTGGTTGATCTCTTGTCGGCCCTGCGCGCTCTGCCCGCCACCCTCAACACCGCAATGGGCTGCAACGCAGAGATCCAGACCGTCGCCCGCCAGCTTGCGACATCCCCCAGCGCGCTCTTTCTGGGGCGTGGCCTGATGTATCCGCTGGCGCTGGAAGGCGCGCTCAAGCTCAAGGAAATCAGCTATATCCATGCCGAGGCCTATGCCTCGGGAGAGCTCAAGCATGGCCCGATCGCCCTCATCGACGACACAATGCCGGTGATCGTCATGGCCCCCTGCGATGCGCTCTTCGACAAGACCGTGTCCAATATGCAAGAGGTCATGGCCCGTGGTGGCCGCATCCTGCTCGTGTCCGACGCGCGCGGTGTCGCCGAGGCCGGTGATGGCGTCTGGCAGGCCATTACAATGCCCGCCACTGACCCCATTCTCACCCCGATCCTCTACGCCCTGCCTGCCCAACTCCTCGCCTATCACACCGCCATTGCCAAAGGCACAGACGTCGACCAGCCCCGCAACCTTGCCAAATCCGTCACGGTCGAGTGAGACAGGGCATCGCGCGCGATGATGCCGACCGGGTGGGGCACCGCTTGCATTGCGCCCAACGCTCCGTTAGACGCCAGACGGTATTTCGATCACTCTGGACATGATGTCTCCTTGCATTTTCATCATAATGGCCGTGTTTCGGCCAGAGCCTGATTATCTGGAGGCACAGATCCGATCTATCGCGGATCAGACCCATGCATCCCGACGTCTGATTGCCGTGATTGCCGATACCAGTTCAGATACGCTGGTGTCCGACCTCGCCACAGCGGCGGGCCTTCCCTTTAGCCTTGTTCCCAGCGACGTCACGCTGGATTCCGTCCGCGCCTTCGAGGCCGGATTGAGCGAGACGCTGCGCCTGATAGCCGCCGAAGGGCTCGACGACGACGCGGTTCTCATCGCCCTGTGTGATCAAGATGACATCTGGCATCCGGATCGTCTGGAGAAAGGCGTGGCTGCCCTCGCAGCCAGCGGTGCCGACCTCGTGCATAGTGACGCGCGGCTGGTGGGGCCGGATGGCAAGACCGTCTTGCAGCGCTCCATGTTCGCCACCGAGCGGCGCAAACGCAATCCCGGTCTGCGCGGGCTGCTCTATCGCAACAACATCACCGGCATGACGACCCTCATGCGACCCCGGCTGGTGCGACTGGCCCTTCCCTTTCCCCCCCAGAGCGGGGTTCATTTCTATCACGATCTCTGGCTCGGACTGTTGGCGAGTGCGACCGGCGGCGTCCACGTGATCGACGAGTGCCTCGTTGATTACCGGCAGCATGACAGCAATGTGATGGGCGCAATCGACCGCCGCCAAGGCGGAGGCCTGCGCGTCAAACGCCCCGACGCGATGTGGCTGCGCAAAGAGGCCACGGCCTATGCGCTGGCCCGCTATCTCGGACAATCGACCTATAACCGGCTCACCGATGCCATCGCCGATGGCCGGCTCAGTCATGGCGAGGCCAAAGCCGCCCCGCTGCGTCCCTATCTGCGGCGGATGCGCGGAATGGGCACGCATCTGCGCGACGCGCTCGTCCTGACCCTACAGGGGCACACAGGTCTGGCGCGGATCGCGGCGGGCTTTGCCGTGGTCAGCACAGGGCGCATGGTCTGGACCCTGCGCGAGGCCTTTGGGCCCAGCCTGAAAACCACGATCGACGGGTTCGACACCCGGCTTTACTCGCTCTCTCCCGGCATGACGCCCCGGCCACCCTCGTCCTCGCACCGGCAGGACAGGCCCCCGGTCAAATACGAGAGCATCGTCGACCTGCGCAAAGAGCCACGCTTTGTCCCCGAGTTCACAGCGCCCCATCCTGCGCTGAACATCCTTGTGCCAACGCTGAACCCGACCGAGATCTTTGCCGGAATCGCCACAGCGCTCGACATCGGTCTCGGGCTTGCGGCGCGCGGCTACCACGTCCGGTTCATCGCCACCGACTTGCCCCTCTCGTCCCCCGGCACCTCCCGCAGCTTTGTGCTGGGCCGATTGCCCAGAGCGCATGACTTGCAAGGCGCGGCGGACCGCATCAGCCTGCTCTGCGGCGTTCAGAGCAAGACCCTGTCGCTCAATGCCCAGGACGTGTTCATGGCCACCGCATGGTGGAGCGCGCATGTCGCAGAAAAGCTGATCCGCCGCCACGCCATGACCCATTCGCGGTTTCTCTATCTCATTCAGGATTACGAACCGCATTTCTACGCGTGGGGCCCCGAATTCGCCGATGCCATGGCAAGCTATGATTTTGCATTTGATCCAGTGTTCAACACCACCCTGCTGCGCGACTGGTTTGCGGGTCAGAACTTTGGCTTTGCCACCGATGATGCCCTCGCCTTTCATCCCTCGATCGACATCGAGCGCTATAGCCGCGTGGCACGCGCCACGCCGGGCGGCGCACCGCGCCGTCTGGCGCTCTATGGGCGTCCGGACGTGCCGCGAAATATGTACGCCACCGCAATCGAGGCCTTGGCCCGCTTTGTCGCGCAAGAGCAGCTTGGCGCGGAGGATATCGAATTGGTGTCCATCGGCCAGCATCATGGCGATGTCACCCTGCCCGGCGGTCTCGTCCTCAAGAGCCTCGGAAAACTTGCTTGGGAGGATTATCCCGACTACCTTGGTAGCGTTGATCTGGGTCTCTCCTTGATGTATTCGCCTCATCCCAGCCACCCCCCTCTCGAAATGGCCGCCGCCGGTGTGCGGGTCGTCACCAACACGTTCGGCCCCAAGGATCTGAGCCGCCTCAGCCCGGCAATCCTCTCGGTGCCAGCGACCGCACCCGATCTGGCGGGGGCGCTCAGCGCGTCTTGGCACGCCGCCCCGGTGAGCCAATCCGACCGCGAGATCAATCTGCTTGATCTGGGAAGCCACCCCGAAGATATGATCGACAGTCTGGCCAATCGGCTTGTCACGCGCCTGCCACGGATCTAAAACACAGCCCCATGACACAAAAGATCATCCTGCATATCGGCTCGCCAAAATGTGGCTCGACCTATCTTCAGCGCGTCATGCTCCAGAATACAGACTGCCTGTCGCAGCACGGCATCTGCTATCCAGCACCGACCGGATCACATCCCGGCAATGCCGGTAAACTGGCCGAGATCACAGAGGATCAGGTCACAGCCATGTTCGCGGATGGCGCGGAAACCGTTGTTCTCAGCCATGAGGATCTCTACTCGCTCTCGAAACGCGGCATCGCACTGGCAGAGATCACCGCCAAGGCTGGAATCGCCGTACAGATTCTCGCTTTCTTGCGTCCCTTCAGCGATTTCGTTTTCGGCGATTACTCGCAGTTCATGAAGCAGCATTTCGATACCTTTCTGGCCGAGCGCAGACCCTATGGCGGGCGCGATTTCCCGACCTTTGCCAAACGCCGGATCGACACGATGAAACCGGCGGCCTATTTGGCCAACTGGGGCAAGCTGTTTCCGGACCTGCCGATCATTCTCGACAGCCACCGCAACATTCAGCAGGTTCTAGACGACGTGCTCGGACATCCCACCGGGATGAATTGGGACGTGCCGATCCACGACACCAATCCGTCACTGCGCATGCAGGATTGTGACATCATCGCCGCCGCGATGCTGGACCCGGAATGCGCCGACGAGGATATCCGACAGATGTTCCTCACAGCGTATCATCACACCCAGAACCCGGACATGGGCCGCAACCCGCAGCGCATTGCGTGGCTCGAAGAGCAATTCAAACCCCAGAATGACGCTCTATTGGCGCAGTTCGGCTTTGATAACCGGGTCATTATCCCAGAGGATACCGAGGTTTGATTCCCGGCATCGGCACGGCGGGGCGTTCGACGCCGGCCCTCCGCATCGCCTGAACGTCCTCCCTCAGGCAGATTTCGCCGTGTCGATTTTCATCAGGGCATGATGATGCGCAATCGCTTCATCGACATCGGAGTAAAAGCTGAACTGCCCATTCTCGAGCACGGCGGCATGGCTACAGAGGCGTTTGACCTGCCCAACCCCATGCGTCACCATGATGGCACCGCTGCTCTGAACCCGCTCGGCAAACAACTCTTCTGACTTTTCGCGGAATGCGGCATCGCCGACCGCCGTCACCTCGTCCACGAGGTAGGTGTCAAAATGAATGCCCATGGACACGCCAAACGCCAGCCGTGATTTCATGCCCGAAGAATAGGTGCGCACCGGCAGGTTGAAGTGTGGACCCAGCTCAGCAAAATCCGCGACGAAATCCGCAAGCTCCTCGGTATCGACCCCGTAAACCCGCGCAATGAATCGCACATTCTGCAGCCCGGTCATCTCGGGGTGAAAACTCCCGGCAAAGCCGACCGGCCAGGAAATCGTCCCGGTGCTGATCACCTCCCCACTGTCGGGGTCCATCGAGCCAGAGATCATCTTGAGCAAACTCGATTTTCCAGCGCCATTTCGGCCCAGAATGGCAACTGCTGTGCGGTCTGGAAACACCGCCGAGATGTCATCGGCAACCACCTTGTGCTGCCCGTTGAGCACAAAGGTCTTGCACAGGTTGCGTATCTCGATCATTGGCCCGGCCCGCTCAGCGCCTGTCACGCAAGGAATAATAGACCATCACCATAATCGACCAGGACATCAGCAGAAATCCCGAGATCATACCCAATAGCATCAGACGTCGCGGATATTCCGCCGTTTCGGCCAAAGTGGGTGAAATATGGGTGGCCAAGTACCGCGATTGCCGTTGCGCCTCGGCCAAGGCCACATCACGCGCCGCCAGAGCAGACAGATAGCTTTTCTCGGCAAACTGCCGTTCAAGTTCCAGCGCCTGATACTCTTCCAGCAATTCCGCATATTGCGTCACACCCGAGACCCCGCTCACGCCCCCGAAACTCGACCGTTCTTCGTCAATCAATTTCTGAATGGCCGCAATCTTGCGATTGGTCTGGGTCACGCGCGGGTCGCTCTCGGCAGACCCGTCGAGCAAAAGTTCCAATTCGATCTGGGCTTCTGCCATCTGCGCGTTGAGCGAATTCAACAGCCCCATCTGGCCTTGAATATCCGCCACCGGATCAACAATCTGGGTCCGGTTGCGAAAGCTGGTAAGCGACTGGTTGGACACCAAAAGCCTGTCTTCGGCACGCGCCAACTCTTCTTCGGCATAACGCATTGCATCCGCCCGCGCGATCGCAGACAGTTGGTTGATCATATCGCTGCTCTCGCGAAAGACCACTTCGGCGATGGACCGCGCATCCTGCGGATCAAAGGCCAGAACCCGAATTTCAACCAGACCGCTGCTGCGATCGTAGAAAATCTTGACCATGCGCTGCCAATAGCTCGACAGAGCCTCAATCCGCGTATCGTCCCCAAGGGTAAACACCGGATCGCCGGGCCGCTGATAGATCCGCGAGAGATCAAGCTGATCATTGACCGCGCGCACAATCTGCGGGCTCTGGATGAACTCATACAGAATATCCGTGTCCGAAGAGCTGGACCCCGACAGCTCGGTGATCCCGCCCAGCAACTCGATGGCTGATCCGATCTCTTCGGTGCGCACGGAGAATCCGACATGGCTGGCGTATTGGTCGCGGGCGATCCCATAGAGATACCAGATCGACAGGATCACCGGTAAAACCACCAAGGTCACAAAACTAAGCCCAATGATCACATGGCGCGTCTTGACGCGCGCGGGCTTTGCGGTGGGGCGTACATTAGTTCTATTCCCCGGAGCCTGAACCACATTCGGACCCGTCTTCGTTTCAGGCGCAGCCCCCTTGCCCGGGGTTGCAGCCAGTTTTTCCGCAGGAGAGTTGGTCTGAGTCAAATCTAGCTCTTCACTATGCTACCGCCCGACAGATGCGCCGGTTGGGGATTTTCTATCAAAGGACACGGTGATACACCATCCATCAAGATGACAAATATAGCCCTCCCCCCGGCCTTGCCGCGCAAGCGCACAGGCACTGTTCAGACCGTCATGGCGCTGATCCTGCGCGAGATGTCCTCGACCTATGGTCGTTCGGCCTTGGGCTATCTTTGGGCCATTCTAGAGCCGGTCGCAGGCATCATGCTGCTGACCTTCCTTTTCTCATTGGCCTTCAGAAGCCCGAGTCTTGGAACCAATTTTCCCTTGTTCTTCGCCTCGGGCGTCCTGCCCTTCATGGCGTATATGGACATCAGCGGTAAAATGTCACTGGCGTTGCGGTTCTCAAAGCAACTGCTGTTCTATCCCGGCGTCACCTATATCGACGCGCTCATTGCACGCTTCATCCTGAATGCGCTCACGCATATCCTGATTGCCGTCATGCTGTTTCCCCTCATCCTGTTTCTCTATGACGTGAATGTGATCATCGACATGAAGGCGTTGGCGATGGGCTATCTTCTGGCATTTGCGCTGGGAATAGGCGTCGGCACTCTGAATTGCTTCCTGCTCTCCGTTTTCCCGATATGGGAGCGCGCATGGGCGATTTTGAACCGTCCTTTGCTGCTGATCTCGGGCGTCATTTTCCTCTATGATACGGTGCCCATGCCCTATCGGGACTGGCTGTGGTGGAATCCCTTGGTGCATCCCATCGGTTTGGTGCGCAGAGGCATCTACAGCACCTATGACGCTGAATATGTGTCTTCGGTCTATGTTCTGACGGTTTCCGGGATCACGCTGATGCTCGGCTTGCTGCTCTTGCGGCGCTATCACCGCGACATCATCAATTTTTGACGCGCGGTCGCGACACGGTCCGCTTCAGTGCGCCTAGTCCCCGTCGCAGCCGGCTGCGAGAATGCAGCGCGGTTTGCCCCCGCACATGATAGGCCGCGAGAATGACCGCCGCCTCTGCGCCCAGCGGGGTCTCGCTGGCCTCATCATAGTCGGGCGTCATGTCAAAGGCAGCGTCGCCGTTCAGAAAATTCCGCGCCAGCGCAGCATTCGACATCTCGCATTGCTGCAACAGGCGTTGCCGGCGAAGAAACGTCATCAGAAACCGCCGTGACGGCACACGCACCACCGCCGGCGCCTTCGCAAAAAAGCGGTCCACCTCTTGTCCCACCAACAGCGGTGCAACCCCCTGATCCAGCATGGCCCGCTTGAGATAGCGCGCGGGTTCGATCAACCCGGTCGGTGGGCTGACATTATGCGACCGCGGGGACACCGCATCATCGGGCAACATATCCGATATGCCCAGCGCCTCCAGAAATCGGCGCACTGCATAGTCGGGTGCTTGCTCTGGTCTCAGGGGCACGGCGAGGATATTCTCGCGCGCAACGCTACGGACCCAGTTCATCAGCATCGCATTGTAGTTCAGCACCTGCTTTTCGACCCGCATCTCCATCAGCGCGGTAATGCCGCGACGCCAGTCGGCCCCACTTTTGACATGCTGCTTGTAGTCGGATTCGATCCACAGATCCTGTCGCCGGAAATAACAGATCACGCCGACTTCGAATCCGGCCTGTCGCATGCGCTCGACCACCTCAAGAGCAATCGAGCCGCGCGCGACACCGAACAGATACTCCGAACTCAGGATCACATCGCCATCGCGCCGCAGAAAGAAATCGAGCAGTGATTTCACTCGGGCCGTGTCCCCCTCGAGCATCGCATTGGCGAGATGCAAGGCATTGCCCTGCTCGGGAATGCGCTCTCCGGGTGCGAACTCATAGTGAATTCCGCGCGCCGCCAGTTCGTTGGCATGGTCTGCCAGATAGGCCTGAATTGACGTCGTCGCACATTTCGGCATGCCGACATGCAGGAAAAGGCGCTTCTTCATACTGATCAACTGCCTCACCAACCGGTCGGCAGCACCCTAGTGTTCCCCAAGAAATGACACAAGCCGCAAATACGCAAACCCCACGTTGCCAAGCATCCCTCGGGGCTTTAAGCCAAGGCTCAGAGAGAATAAAGGCATCGCAGGATCACATGGGCTGGCGCGGATATATTCACGATGACAGCAGGACAGTGTTCTTCTGGTCGCAAAAGGCGGCCTGCACCACCCTGTTCAACTTTCTCGCCGACAACATGCCCTCGCGCCCTGCCAAAAAGCAGTATTTTCACACCAATAGCGCACCCTTTCGCGGCTGCGCCGAGGCGCTTTTGACGCGCAACTTTCGCTCGGTGATCCTGGTCCGGCATCCGGCGACCCGCATCATCAGCGCCTATTTCAACAAGTTCTGCCTCTATCGCGGCCGACAATTGCTCAGCCGCGCGGATCTGGAACCCTTTGCACAGGATCTTCACGACCTCTATTGCGCGCGCACCGGTGCCGATGCCAACGACAACAGCATGTCCTTCGAGGCCTTTCTGGACACGATCGCGCATCTGCACGCCAGCCGTCCACGCCCCGACAACCTGATCAACGGGCATTGGGAAACGCAGGTGCCCGCCTTTTACAGAGAAGAGGGCATCCATTACGATTTCGTCGTCCATGTCGAGCGGCTGGATGTCGAACTCTCTCGGGTCGCCCGCAAGCTGGGGATGACCTATACACCGCGCGTGCTGAACCGCACCCGCCTGCCCGAAACCCCGCTCAGCGGGTATCTTGGCAATCTGTCGGCGCGCGATCTGGTGGATATGAGTTTCAACTATGACAACTTCATCACCCCAGACACACTCTCGACCATCCATCGCATCTACGACATTGATTTCAGAACCCTCGGCTATCCGGTCGATCCGCGCGACGGGTTTCATGGCACCGGATGGGCTGGCGCGTTGAACCGGACCTTTCCCGCTTTGGGGCGCCTCACAGGAAGATGAAATCCTCCACCGACAGGCTGCTTGTCGCCACATCCTCCAACAGAATCTCGTGATCCGCATAGCGCACAACCGCGCCATCGGCCGTGTCAAAGATATCCAGCGCCAGAAAGCGGCCCATCAGCCCCGGCCCCTCAACCCCGCTCAGCCGAATGTGATCCTCACCGATCTGGAAATCGGCGATCACGTCGCGCTCTCCGGCGACCAGATCATTGAACACGAAAACATCCGCCTCCGCTCCGCCCCGCAGCGTATCGTGACCAGCGCCGCCGTTGAGCGTATCGCGCCCCGTGCCACCATCCATCAGGTCGTTCCGCCCGCCCCCGGCCAGAAAATCGTCGCCGCTACCGCCCAACACGGTATCATTCCCCTCGCCCCCACCGAACTGATCCTTGCCTGCCCCCCCGTCCAATAGATCGCGCCCCGGCCCCCCTCCGATCACATCATCCCCGTCGCCGCCGCGCACTGTGTCTCGGTCAAAGCTCCCCGCCAGCCTGTCATCCCCGGCGCCACCTTCGAGCAGGTCATTGCCCGGTCCGCCGCTCATCACGTCCTGACCGTCACCCCCGCTGAGGACATCATCCCCGTCGCCGCCGCCCATCGTGTCATCGCCGCCCTGCCCCCCGAGCCTGTCCGCGCCAAGACCCCCTCCGACATTGTCCTGCCCAGCGCCACCTTCGATCAGGTCGTCGCCCGCTCCGCCCGCAAGCCGGTCATCGCCCGCATCGCCGCGCAGCGTGTCATTGCCGCCATGTCCGGCCAGACGGTCCGCGGCCACGCCCCCTTCAAGCAGGTCCGCGCCCTCACCCCCGACCAGAACCAGCGAGACAGGCGCAGGTGGCGAAGCAACGACCGGGCTCGGTGGCGGATCAACGCGCGATGGTGGGGCGATCCCCCCCATTTCCAAAGGCCCAATCACAATATCGAAATGTGACAGCAAGGGTGACACCATCGCGGGCAAGTCCGTCGCCGCAAAACCCACGCCAGCGGCGTTGCGCACCTCCAGCTCTTCGGCCCCGAACCGCAGCACGGCCCCTTGGCTCGTCGGCGCAAAACCAAGCTGCCCGAGATTGCGCAACATCGGCCAGAGCGACAGGTCAAGCCGGTCCTCCCCCAGCGTGAAATCCGCAATCACATCGCGCTGTCCATCCGCCATGAGGACAAAGACATCTGCCCCGGCACCGCCAATCAGCGTATCCTCGCCAGATCCGTCGCTCAGCACGTCCTCTCCCGCGTGGCCCTCCAGAACGCCATCGCCCCCACGGCGTGACAAAAGATCATTCCCGGCCCCGCCCTCGATCCGCGCCGCATCGCCACGCAGCACCACGCCAAGTGACCCCAGATCAACCCGAAACAGGCTCAGCCCCGCCTCTCCCGCCGCCGTCACGAGAATGTCGATACCCCCCGCCCGGATCTGTGCCGCCAACCCGGACACACCCTCCAATGCAAAGACCTGCTCATCAGCCAGCGTATCCAGATGCAAGAGCCGCCCTTCGGCGGTCAGCCGGAACAGGCTCAGCCCCGCGTCCCGCCCCGCCACCAGCACAAACACATGCCCGTCCTGTGCGATCACCTCCACATGCGACACCCCGGCGAACCGCGTCAACAGCCCGTCAATCACATGGTCCGCAATCCCCAACGTGCCCCCCGCCCCAACACTCAGCACCGTCAGGCTCGCACTGTCCGCCGATGCCACGATCAAGAACGACCGCCCCGCCACCTCAGCGGGCGCAAGCGCCGTGATTGTCTGCACCGGCAGGCTGTCTTCCGGTCCAAGGCTGGTGACAGGAACCAACTCTGCCATCTCTGTGAGACGCAGTCCTGTCAGACCCTGCTCACGCGCCGAGGCGGCATAAACGAAAACCTCCTCGGCAATTTCGACCAAAGCCAGATCGGAGATATTGCGCAAATAGAGATCCACCGCATCAGCCTGCGGGCGGACTGTCTGCACCGTCTGATCTGACCCAAGAGCAAAGACCGACAGGCCCTGACCGTCGGCCGCGGCTATAATCAGGTAATCCTGATCCTCGACCCGTGCCGCCAAAAGGCTTGCGGCCTGCGTCTGCACCCCACCTTGACCCAAGAACCCCAGAGTGCCACTGCGCCCCCCCGCATCCCAAGCCTCGAGCAGATCGCCCACCAGAGCCTGTGGCAGTGCCCCCGGCGTGCCGATCACATTGAACGCGACGCGCGCCGTTTCTTCGTGAAACCACTGCCCTTCCAGCACTGGCCCGCTCGTGCCAACCCGCACCACCCGGCTGAGGCCCGCACCGTAGTCCGCGACCACAAATCCCCCATCGGACAGGGCCGTAATCGCCACCGCTGCGCGCGCGACCTCAAAGTTCGCCGCATGACTCGTCCCGACATGCACCAGCCTGACCGGCATCCCCGTCCCACCCATTTCCCGCGTCCCCACGCAAGAAACAGAGTGCCGCTGCAAGACTGCCATGGCCTTAACGAAATATGGCTGCCTCGCGGCATTTACGAAAAGTTAAAGGAAAATCGGTTAGGTCTCTGGGCGGGAAACCCTCTTAGAGAAAGATGAAATCAGCCACCGTCAGGTCCGTCGCCGCAAAGTTTTCGAGCAAAATCTGATGCCCGTTCACAGCGAGCTGCGCACCCGCCGCCGTGTTCACAATCCCCAAAGCATCGACAAAACCCGCAAGCCCAGTGCCACCGTTGGTTAGGTTGATCGCTCCGGTATCCGGGTCCACGATGCGAATGAAGAGGCGGTCGATGCCATCCTCGAAATCGGTGATCACATCCGCGTCCCCCGGATTGAACGCGCTGAACACGAACTGATCCGCGCCCGAACCGCCAGTCATAAGATCGTTGCCAACACCGCCATTGATCGTGTCATTGCCCGCGCCGCCGTCAAGGATGTCATCGCGCCCGCCACCTGCGAGAAAGTCGTGGCCATCGCCACCTTGGATGCTGTCATCGCCCTCACCGCCGCCAACCCGGTCATTGCCTGCGCCTGCGTCGATGGTATCGCGTCCCGCCCCACCGCCAAGATCATCCGTGCCATCCCCGCCAAACATCAGGTCAATGCCAAAGCTGCCGGACATGCTGTCGTCGCCCGCGCCACCGTCGAGCGTGTCATCGCCCGCGCCGCCCGCGACCACGTCATTGCCACTGCCGCCCGACACCAGATCGACGCCGAGGCCCGCACCGATCACATCATTGCCATCGCCACCGTCTATGACGTCATCGCCCGGACCACCCCCGATCTGGTCATGGCCAAATCCACCGACAACAACATCATTGCCGTCAGAGGCCGAGATGGAATCGTTGCCGCTGCCACCGTCGAGACTGTCATTGCCAAGACCACCCGCCAGAATGTCGTCCCCACCAAGACCCATCAAGGTGTCGCTGTCATCGGTGCCATTCAGACGATCCGCCAGCCCGCCACCTGTCAGGTATTGGCCAAGAGGCCCGTTGATCTCTTCGATCAAAGCCGAAATGCCGACGACCTCATCTGCAAATGTGACCCATTCCATCTGGATTAACTCATCCGTCCCAAGCGCAGAGACGACCCGCAACCCGCCCGCAATCATGCTGACCGTGGCCGCCGCGCGTGTCACCCCGTCCAGATTGGCCCAATCCGTGCCGGATCCCCCGTTCAGATGATCATTTCCGGCACCGCCCTCTAGCGTGTCATCTCCACCCAACCCGTTGATTGTCTCATCCGCGCCGGTGCCGATGATCAGATTGCCCAACGCGTTGCCGTTGACGGTCAAAACCTCAGGATTATGCAGGATGGTCACAGACTCCAGATCCGCAGGCAGGGTATAGACCACCGGGGCGCTATCCTGCGCGCCATAGATCTGCCGGATACCTTGGATGTCATCCGCCAGAATATCGGGCTGGGTCAGGATCGGATTCATGATCGCATTGACCGTTTCGATATGCTCCAACCCAAGCGCATGACCGATCTCATGCACGGCCAATCCCCGAAACAGCGGAACATCGAAATTCAGGGAACTGTCCACATCCAGCAGAATATCCCCGGCAATTGCATCCTCCAGAAACGGGGGGAAAAAGGCAAACCCAAGGGTGTTGCCCGGAATCGGCGCAAAGAAAATCCGAATGTCAGGGGTTGAGATGTCGCCAGCGGCACCACCGGGGTCTCTGACCTGCAAGAACTCGATGTTTCCATATATCGACCACTCCGCAAAGGCCGCACGCAACTCGGCTTCGAGATCGAATGTATAAACCGACTCTGGGTCGACCGAGAGCTGGCTGCCATCCGGCTCGCTCTCAAACCAGGATATGTCCTGCCCGCTGGCGACAATGCTCCATGTCAAGACACCGCCGGGCGTGCCCACGCCTTGGGAACCCCACTTGGCGCCGTTCAGGTTAGGCATGGCAGCGCGCTCCATAAGTGCGTTGAGCGGATAGGATACAACGCGGGCATGACCCAACACCAGATATCCTTACGAGGTCTATCCTTATGGGTAAGGTGATGATTTGAGAAGGAAACAAAATGTCTCACCTCTAAGGATGAGCAACCGGCCTCGCATGATCTCGACATCGCAAAGGCGGATGGAATGACCCGACCCAATAGGCCGGGCCCTTCCACACCAGCCTCACAGGAACTGGAAATCGTCCACAGTCAGATCCGCCGCCGTGATCCCCTCAACGAGGATCGTGTTGCCGTTGACGGTCATCTGTGCGCCCGCTGCGGTGTCGACGATATTCATCGCCGCCACGAATCCGGCCAGACCGTTGCCACCGTTGGTGATATTCTCAACGCCGGTATCGGGGTCCACCCGGCGAATGAAGAAGCTGTCGATACCATCCTCGAAATCGGTGACCACATCCGCCTCGCCCTCAAAGAAGGATGCGAACACGAACTGATCCGCGCCGGTGCCGCCGGTGATCACATCGTTGCCAGCACCCGCGTTGATCGTATCATTGCCAGCCCCGCCGTCGATGATGTCGTCCCGCCCGCCGCCAGCCAAGAAATCACTGCCATCGCCGCCAAGGATGCTGTCATCGCCTTCGCCGCCGCCAACGCTGTCATCGCCCGCGCCCGCGTCAATCGTATCGCGCCCGGTACCGCCGCCGATGTCATCCGCGCCGCCGTTGCCAAAGATCAGGTCATTGCCAAAGCTGCCGGACATGCTGTCGTTGCCCTCGCCACCTTCCAGCGTATCGTCGTTTGCGCCGCCTGCAACCACGTCATTGCCGTTGCCGCCGGACGCAAAGTCATTGCCAACGCCCGCGCCGAGCACGTCATTGCCGTCATTGCCAAAGATCGTGTCATCGCCAAAGCCGCCGCCGATGCTGTCATCGCCCGGCCCGCCAAAGAGCGTGTCATTGCCATCCGAGCCGGAGACGTTGTTGTTGCCGCCGCCGCCCGAGTCGATGTTGTCATTCCCGGCGCCCCCGGCAAGTGTATCGTCGTTGACCGTGCCAATCAGCGAGTCGTCACCATCGGTGCCCACGATCTCTTCGCCGGGAATGCCCGCCCCATTGATGAGATCGGCCGCGCTGACCAGCGCATCGTCGAACTGAAACAGCTCGACCGAGGTAAAGAAATCCGTGCCCGCGCTCGAGATGATGCGAATGCCGCCGTTGATGGCAGAGACCTGCGTGTCGGCGCGGTTCACGGCGAGCACGGCGGTATCGGTGCCCCCCTCGCCGTCGATGGAGTCATTCCCGAGACCGCCCACAAGCCGGTCATCGCCTGCCCGTCCCTGAAGCCGGTTGGCGGCATCGTCCCCGATGAGGATGTCATTGCCAGTGCTGCCGCGCAGCGCTTCGATGTTGGAGAACGTATCGGTAAAGGCCAGACCATTGGCGGTGCCCGTCACGATGCCGGTGGCGAGGTTGGCGTTGACCGTTGTCACCCCGAAATCGTCATAGCGCAGCCGGTCAAATCCGGCGCCGCCATCGATCGTGTCATTGCCGCCGCCTACGCGAAAGGATTCATCCGCTGCGCTGCCAAGGAGCGAGTCGGATTCGTTGCCGGTGCGGATCTCGAACACGGTCCCGTTGACGGTGCTGATATTACCGCCCTGCGTCACGGTGCCCGCCACGAAATCAGCCGTGACCGCCGTACCCCGGAAATCAAGCTGCACCAGGCCCGCGCCGGTCAGGTTGAACGTATCGCTGCCGCCATTGCCACGGACGCTGATCCACTGGTTTGAGGCCGTGTTGAAACTGAAGATGTCATCGCCAGCGGTGCCCCGGATACGCAGCCCGCCGTTCAGGAACCCCGAAAACATCGGGTTCTCGACATCGACGAATGTATCGGTGCCCTGCGCGCCCTTGGTGACGGTGCCGGTATTGGTCACGCCATCGACGGTTGCGATGATCGGTGTCGCCAGACCTCCATAGCTGACCTCGACAAAGCCATCGACGAGACCGCCGAAATCGACCGTATCATTGCCGCTGCCGCCAATCACGACATCGCCAAAATCGGGATTGTTCTCGCCCGTCCGGATCAGGTCATTGCCTGCGCCGCCGGTCAGTTGGTCATTGCCAGCACCGCCATCCAGCGTGTCATTGCCGCCCGCCCCGTCGAGCAGGTCATCGCCATCCAGCCCGTTCAGCATGTCATTGCCAATTCCGCCAAGAAGGTCGTCGTTCCCAGGCGTTCCCGTGAAGAGCTCCCCATCCGGCAGCACGGACACCGCCGTATTGTCAAACCCGCTCAGCGGGATGTTCTGGTTCGGGGCAAATTCGCCAGAGGTAACGGCCCCGCCGCCAGTAATCGAGTCTTCCAGCGCATTGAACCCGGCCAGGGTCGAGGGCAATGTCCCGCCGGCATCGCCGCCAATCTGGAAAATATAGTCCGTATCGGAGGTCTCATCAAAAAGCCCCAGAATGATCAGCGTCCCCGCCGAGGTCGAGACAAACCCAAGGGTTAACTCGAATGGCTCTCCAGCCGGTCCGGTCAGGTCCAGGCCATCAAGGCGCGCGACTGTCAGATTGGCGTCATTGTTCAATGAGATTTCCGGCAAAAGCGAGTCCGGCTCAGGGAATCCCAAGACACTGTAGTTGAGCACATCACCTGTGATCGCAAGCTCGAATTCCGCAGGGGTTACTTCGGTCGGATTGCCCTCGGGCGTATCGTCGTAACGCACGCGAATCCCCGAAACTGTAAACAGGTTCATGGCAATGTCCTTTCTCAATCTATCTGTATTTTTCTAGTCGGACCTTGGCATCACGACATCCTGTGATCAAGGTTTTTTGTAATGTTTTCAATAAACACGCAAAGGTTGTGCGTAACAGAAAGGGGCGCTTGATGGCGCCCCTTTCGTTGCTTTTGGTCCGGCTTAGAGGAACTGGAAGTCGTCCACCGTCAGATCCGCTGCGGCGACGCCCTCGACCAGAACCTGATGGCCGTTGACGTTAAACTGCGCGCCTCCCGCTGTGTCCACAATCCCCAAAGCCGCCACGAAACCCGCAATCCCGTTGCCACCGTTGTTGATATTCTCCGCACCCGTATCCGGGTTGATGATGCGGATGAAGAAACTGTCGATGCCATCCTCGAAATCGCCGATCACATCGCTCTCACCGGCGACAAAGGCCGAGAACACGAACTGATCCGCGCCAGTGCCCCCCGTCATCTGATCGTTGCCAGCCCCGCCGTTGATCGTGTCATCGCCAGAGCCGCCGTCGATGATGTCATTGCGCCCGCCGCCGGCAAGGAAATCATTGCCGTCGTCGCCAGAGATAACGTCATCGCCTTCGCCGCCTCCGACCTGGTCATTGCCAGCCCCGGCGTTGATCGTGTCCTGCCCGGCGCCGCCGCCGATGTCATCGGCCCCACCCCCGGCGTTGATCAGATCATTGCCAAAGCTGCCGGACATGCTGTCATCGCCAGACCCGCCCGAAAGCGTGTCATTGCCAGCGCCACCCGCAACCACGTCATTGCCCGCAGCCCCCACGACACTGTCATCGCCAAAGCCCGCGCCCATGATGTCATCGCCGTCACCGCCGTTGATCGTATCATTGCCAAAACCGCCGCCGATATTGTCATTGCCAGCCCCGCCGTTGACCACATCATCGCCGTCCGATGCCGGAATGGAATCGTTTCCACCCCCGCCAGTTATGCTGTCATCGCCCAGCGTGCCGGGCAGAAACTCTGACGCGGCGGTTCCGTTCACGATGTTGATATTCGGTAGCGCCCCAGCGCTGGTGATCTGGGTATTGCCTCCGGATGTCTCGACATTAAAGGTCGCATTGGTGAAATTGCCTTCCAACGTGACCGTGCTGTCGGCAATGCCATCGCCATCGGTATCGACATCCAGAATAGCGGACCCAAGGGTAACAACGATGTCTTCAAGACCGAACACCGCATCCAGGAACTCTAGCAGATCGTCATCGCCCCAGTCGTCGATGATATCCCCGTCGAGTTGTTCCGCCGTTCCGGACACCGTGTCCGCGCCCGCGCCGAGGGTGATCAATTCCGGCGCACCCGTCGCATTGATCTGATCCGCGCCCGACGTGCCGCTAACATTCACAAAGCTCCCGCTCGAATTGAAGTTGGAGGCCTGCATATTGCCGATGAAGAGACCAGAATCGAAAATGAAGTCGCCCGTATCGGCGATCCCGATCTTGACCTCGTTCACCCCGGCCTGAATTGGCGCAATCACCGTGATAACACGCGAGAATCCGTCATATTCCGTATCGAATGCCCCGGTAAAGGCGTTGGCCGGATCATTGATGCCGTTATTGGAAAAGAAGTTGCCCGGCGTGTTGATGCTCTCGCCCACGATGGACAACGGCTGACCGGGATCATTGTTGAAGAGCGCAAAATTCTGCCCGTTTACAAAAACAGCGGCAATGTCGACAAAGCTGCTGTCAACGAATTCCGGGAATTCATCCGACCCGAAGAACAGATCGAAGGACACCGAAGGAGCGCTCCCCAGATCGGTCGCGTCAAAGGTAAAGGTAATGACCGACGCGTCATTGGTTTCCCCCGCCCCGGAAAACGCATCACGTGCGGCCCGGTCCAGATCCGGATCGCCCGGCTCTCCCAGAGAAACGGAAAAACTCGATTGCGTGTTGCTCGTACCGGGACCACCGCCCGTGGTCAGAAAGACGCCACGGTCAAGGGTCACCACAGGGGTCACGCTATCGACGATGCCATCTTCATTGGTATCCACCAGCCGGTTGATCGTGAACCCCTCAGGCAAGAGCGCGACACCCTCGATCCCCCCTGTGAACACCACATCGTTGAGAACCAGATTGGGGTCAGAAACGAGCACGTCCTGAATCTCGTTAAACCCTGACGCGCCGGAAATCGGCACGCCGATCCCGGCTGTTGGTGTCTCGTCCAATCTCAGGACGGTCGCGCCATTCACAATAGACTGCACCAGCGTCGCACCGGATTCACTGGTCTGTACCGCAAAGCTCGACTCTGTCAATCCATTGCCATCCGCATCAATCGAGACGGACAGACCATCCCCGCCAATAATGACATTTGACGACGGCGTCAGCCCGGTGATCCGAATCTCATCGCCATGTCCAATCACAAGCGTATCGCCATTCAGCTCCGCAGATGTCCCCTGCAGGATGTCCAGCCCAAGACCACCATCGACCGAATCTGCCCCGGCCCCGCCAATCAGCAGGTCGCTGCCATCATTGCCGAACACGCTATCATCGCCGGCGCCGCCCACAAGGGTATCTGCGCCACCCAAACCACTGATCTGATCATCGCCGCCCAGCCCGTCGATGGCATCATTCGACCCAAATCCGGTCAGCGTGTCATTGCCTTCGGTCGGGGAAAACAGGTCGACCTCCGCTGTCGTGACGCCCGGAACCGATGTGAGCGAAAAGGGCACGCCCGGCGAGAACGGCCCGCCGGCCGGGATGTCGCTCAGCGACGCGCTGCCCAAGATAGCGGTCAGTTCGGCTTCGGTCGGAACCGGTCCCGCAAAAATCGGCACATTGTCCAGTTGAAACAAGAATGTCTCGTTGGTGAACGGGTTGGTAAATCCAACAAACTGCGCCATCTGCCCGTCAAATTCGACCTCGGCCATAATGCCTTCGAACACGTTGTCAAAGACAAGCGGGTCAACGCCGTCCAATCGCACTTCAAACAAATCACCCGACGTTGCATCAAGCTCACCCTGCGGATCAGTCGGATCGACGGTTGTTGACGTATAGGTAAACTCCAGATCATCACTGCCCAGAACCTCGAGCGTTGCTGGTCCAAGACCAGAAATACTCACCCCGGACGCGATAAACTGGAACCCTGTGAGCGTGAAAAGTGTTGCCATTTCTGATCTCCCAAGCCGCATAAATTTCAGAATTTAAAAGCGGGTCTCTTCAAGGTCACGGTGAATTGACTTGATTCCGCTCGGCACATGGTAACCACAAAACGCAACAGATCAACAATTGACGTCTCAGACAGAGTCTGCGTCACGGCAAGACCCTGCTATTCATAGATATTTATCGCAAGCCTGACAAAGAGATCGCCCCATCGGGGCGCTCAGAACACAACCATAGCACGACCACCTCCGGGACAGGACGACCGGTGAGGTCAAAACCGTGCCGCAAGGCCGACAACACCGTCGGGAACCTTTGGCCAGACCGCATCATCGCCGCTCTCAATCGAGCGCCGACATTCGACCTGCATCGACGTCACCCATGCTTTCCAATCGCGGGCCAGTCCCAGATCCCCTTCACGCAGCCCGGACGCCTTCAACGCGACCTCACGCGATGCGCCGTCCAGCACCGCCGCCGTAAACACAATTCCGGCCTGTGCGATATTCATCTGCGTGGTCTCAGAGCCGATTGCCAGAATGCGCGCCCGGCATTCGGCCTTGATGTCAGCGGCCCGTACCGACGCGGCGATGACCGCCTTGGCCTCGGCGGTGATCATTTGACTGAAATCAATCTGCATCGGGGATCTCCTGATCATAGGGCGGCAGGGTCACAGGCCCGTCGTCGGTCACAATGACGGGCTCGGCCATGAGGGTCTCAAGCGGCGGATTTGGTCCATGGGGCAGGATCAGGCTGAGGTGCAACACACCGCCCTCCCGCTCAACCGGTCCGGCGAACCACTCAGAGTCCATGGCCTCCCGCGGCAAGGTAGCCCCCTCTGGAAGCGGTGAAAAATCGAACGCCTCGCCGTTGATCGTCAGAGTGTCCCCCGACCGGACCAGCGCCAGCCTTAGATCCCGGCGCATTGGTGAGAATTTGATCTGCATGGTCATCTCCTTAAATCCACCGGCCAATTGCAAGGAGATAGGCAAAGCCGCTCACCCGTGTGCCAGACGTGTTGAACGCCCCGATCTGAATGCTCAGGTTGGAATTGCTGAGGGTGCGCGCAAAGGCGGCCTGACTGCCCGTCAAGACCGCCGCAACGCGGGGCGCGGTGAAGAACTGCGCCGGATAAGTCCAGGTCGTTTCGCCAGAGGTCGAGAGCGCCACTGTCGTTCCGCAAATCTGCGTGCCATTGGCAAACCGCGTATATTCCCCGTTCCCGCCCACAAACTGATGCTCGATGATCGCCCCGGTCGGCACTCCGTCCGATAGGGACACCGGGCCCATCACGCGCCCGCTGTGATACAGTTCAAGCCAGGGTGACCACCCGCCCGTGCCCCAGGATCTGACGAATTTCCGCAGCGCCGAAGCCGCTGAGGTGCCCCCATAGGACGTGAACTCCTGCACAACATTCGTGGCAGAGCGCGCAATCACCAAAAGCGCCCCAGCAGACGAAATCGGATAGGAGTTGCCCGATGTATTTCCAGCCGAGGGATTATAATAGAGGCCGGACAAGACCAGGGTATCGAGCCCGTCAGAGGCGGTCAGGCTGATCGCAGTGCCAAGCCCGAACGCCCCGACTTTGAGCAATCGCTCTGCGGCATTGTCGGTCGGTGCGGACTGAACCGCCGCACCGCTGATCCGCGCAGTCTGCGCATCGACCCGCAGAGCCTCGGTCCATGTCGTGCCATCCGCACTCACCTTGATGGAGAAATCGTCATCGCCCGCCAGACCCATCTCGGCATGGCCCGCAAACCCTGACTGAAACACCAAACTCGCGGTGTCATCGCTCTGCGCCTTGTTTATCTTGAGCTGATGTCCCGCCCCGGCATGGCTCAGCAGGGTGGCCGCCGCCGCAACGCTCAAACGGTTGACTGCATCGGCCTGCGTCGCGATCCCCAGGGCATCGGTCCGGTCCGGGAACCCGCGCCACCCCCCATCGCGGTAAATGCGCACCGCGGTGCCGCCGCGCTCCGCCGCAATCCAGCCCTCTTGCGGCGTCACAAACATCCAGGCCTCGCCCAGAAACGCGGCGATCTTGCCATCCTGCCCCGCCCAGACGCCCGTCGCCCCCGTCCCCAGCGCAAATCGCGCGCCGGTCTCAGGCGCGGCAGGGGGCTCCGTCGCCTCGAACCCGTCCAGCGCCATTTGAACCAACAGATCCAACCGCTGCACAGCCTCATTATGCGTCACATGCTTTTGCGCCTGTGACGGGGCGATAAACGGCAGGTCAAGGCGGGCTGATAAATCCGACATCGGTCTCTCCAGAACGGTTGCGCAGGCGACAAACTCGGTCAAACACCCTTGCCAGTTCGTTAAGACTGCGGACGCAAGCCGGATAAACATATGTTTAGAATACATAATCACTGACACCTCCGATCCCCGCAGCCCTGCGATGAAACATCAAACACCCTCTCGTGTAATTGCGCGAAAAGGGATGCGGCCCACGCCGGACATGGTATCGTGTGCCGGGAAACGGGACGCAGCCCACCATTACTCACAGCCACCATTTCAGCATGACGTTTCCCGATCTGACCGTTTGACACGCATGGGGGCCGCAGGCCCTCTCTTTGACCAAGGAGTTTGTTATGAAATCCACCTGCTGCGCGCTCGCGCTCTGCGCCTTTGCCCTCCCCGTGACTGCGGCGGATCTGGGCAAGTCGGATGAGCCAATCAAGCTCGCGCTCACCCAACAGACCGAGGCTCAGATCACCGCGCATGTCGCGGGCGAACTGCTCAAGGCGGCAGGCTATACAGTCGAATTCGTCCCGGTTGATGACATGGCCGTTTTCCGCCAGATGGGGCGGGGCAATATCGACGCCAACCTCGAAATCTGGCCCGCCAATGCCGCACCGTCCTATCGCGATATGATGATGGAGCGGAGCCTTGTCGATCTCGGAGACCTGGGCCTTTCCATGACAGAGGGGCTGGCCTATCCCGCCCATATGGAGACCGCCTGCCCCGGCCTGCCCGCGCTCGCGGCGTTGCGTAACTGCGCCGCAGCCTTTGCCACCGATGGTGGTACGCCTGTGCTGATCGACTATCCCACCGATTGGGAATCACCGGGGGCCGATCTGATGACCGCCCTCGATTTGCCCTTCACCGCCTCTCCCGCCGCGTCCGAACAGGCGCTGGTCGATGCCCTCGTCAGCGCAAGCACCAACGGCACCCCGGCACTCGCGATGTTCTGGCAACCGCATTGGGCCGGCGCCGTCCATGACCTGCGTTTTGTCGATCTGCCCGAGGCTGAGGCCGCCTGCTACGAAGACGCAAGCTGGGGACCGAACCCCAAGGCCGTGGGCGATTGCGGAGTCCCGAGCCTGAGCGCCGTCAAATCTGTGATCAAAGGGTTCAAGACCCGCTGGCCCGCCGCCTATTTTCTTCTTGAGGATTTCCAGATCACCAATGAAACACAGGCCGCGCTGATGGTCGCAGTCGCGCGTGATGGTCGCCCCGTGGCCGACGTCGCTGCCGAGTGGGCTGCCGCAAATGAAGACAGCTGGCGGCCAATGGTCAACGGGGCCATCAACTGATCGCCACTCAGAGCGGGGCAGGGTTAGCCAATCCTGCCCCGATCGGATCACCCGAGCCCTGCGTGTCGGTTCCCGGCCTGCGCCTCAGAACCGTTCCAGCAACCGCCGCAGATAGTCGAGCTCCACATCCGGGCGCTCGCCCTCGCCGGACCGTTTACGGATCTCGTCCAGCAATTCGCGCGCCCGCCGATAGACATCCTCGCCCTGCAAGAGACTGTCCTGCGTGCCCGCCTGCCGCCCCTGTCCGGCCTCGCGCCCGAGGGGATCGGCCTGCGCCTGCCCCGGCTGACCTTCGGCATCGCCTTGGCCACCGGGATTTTGCTGCTCGGCCATCGCCTCACCCATGTTGCGCATGCCCTCGCGCAGCGCTTCCATCGCGTCGGCCTGATTGTCGATCGCCCCGGCCAGATCATCACTGCGCAGCGCCTCTTCCGCACCTTCCATCGCCCGTTCCGCCCGCTCCAGCGCCTCGCGCGCGGCCTCTCCAGCCTCGCCGCCGAGTTGCGGCAGACCCTGCCGTTGCCGCTCCAATTCCTGCCGCAACGCGTCCTGCCGCTCGGCCAGCGACCCCTCGCCGGTCTGACCGTCCTCGGCCTGTTCGCGGCCCTCGCCGCCTTGGCCCTGCTGCTCGCCGCCCTGTCCGCCCTGACCCTGCTGACCATCATGGCTCTCGCCGCGCCCTTCGCCACCGCTGCGACCCTCATTATTCTGCGACTGGCCCGACTGCGCACCGGGGTTGAACTGTTCCTGCAAGTCGCGGAACGCCTGATCCGACAGACCCTGTTGCTCCCGCAATGTCTCGGCCAATCCCTCCATCGCCTGCTCGCCCGGCGATTGACCCTGCTGGCCCTGGCCTTGGGTGACCTGCATGTTCTCCATCATCTGCTGGAACTCTTCGAGCGCCTGCTGCGCCTCGGCATAGCGGCCCTGTTCCATCAACTCTTGAATGCGGTCCATCATGTCCTGCAGATCCTGTTGGTTCATCTGCATCATGTTTTCAGCGCTGCGCTGATCGCTCTCCTCGGGGTTCTCGCGCTCGGCTTGCTGCATCTTCTGGCGCAGGTAATCCTGTGTCGCATCCCGCAGATCCTGCATCAGCCGCGCAATCTCTTCCTCGCTGGCGCCGTTCTTCATCGCCTCGCTCAATCGCTCTTGGGCCGCGCGCATCCGCTCCAGCGCGTCGCCCATGTCACCATCTTCCAGCAACACACCCAGATCCCAGAGCGCCTGCGCGATCTCATCGCGCTCGGTCTCGTCCAGCCCCTCGCTCTGCGTCATCGCCGCCAACTGCCGCACAATCACCCGCAACCGCAAATAGGCTTTCTCAGACCGAAAGAGCCGCCCCTCCGGCTTGTAGGACACCGCCCGCAACACCTGCACCACGCGCCCGGCGTTCTGCCGCGACCACAACAGATCGCGCCGCTGCTCGATCACCGCCGCCGCCATCGGATCAAAGAACCGCCGCGCGGGCAGGACCATCTCGAACGGTTCGGACTGCCCCTCTTGCCTCGCCGCATCCGCAACCTGCAACCGCAGCGTCACAGGCAAATGTGCCCAAGGATGCTCCGAGAGGTTCTCGACCAGGGTCTCGGTAAACTCGGTCCGATCCCCGGCCAAGGGCATCGGCAGATCCAGCCGGATCACCTCGCGCGGCTCCGGCTCCACCGCCAGACCATACCGCCGATCCACCCGCGCCAGATCCAGTGCAAAGACCGCCCCGCCGCTCACCACGCCGTAATCGTCGCGCGCGGCAAAGGGCTGGCTCATCTGCCCATCAAAGGCGGTGCGCGCATCGCGCTCGTCCACCTCGACCTCCGGGGCTGCGTCTGCCAGCGCCGCAACGGCCCAGCTACGCCCCCCCGGACCGTCAATCCGCATTTCGCCGGCGCGCGCGACCTCAAACTGCTGCTCAGGATCGGTGCTTGCGGCCTCTGCGCCTTCACCCGATACGGTTTCTGTCAGGCTCAGCGCCCCCACCTCACCATAGAATCGCAGGGTAATCCGGCTGCCTTCCGGCACCTCGATCACCTCACCCTGATCGGCAAGATAGAGGCTCGGAAGTCCTGTGTAGCTGGGTGGCTCGATCCAGCCTTCCCATGTCGGGCCAGCGGCCAGCGCCGCGCCACGCGCGCCCCCCGGCACCATCTCCGCCACCGACCCGGCCCGCCAGATCGAGCCAAAGAGCAACGCCACCACCAAACCCAAGAGGGCGATGTAGCGCAGCCCGAAAGGGTCCTGCCGCGACAGCCGCAAATCCGGCTCGACTGCGCGTGCGCCCGCTGCCCGTGCCGCCATCCGCGCCTGATGCGCCCGCCAGAGCGC
>NZ_LADY01000052.1:0-14930 GCF_000961715.1 Roseovarius sp. BRH_c41
AGGGGGACAAGATGCTGGACGCAGTTCTCTGGATTTTCCAGAATATCGGCATGGCCTTTTACAATCTGGCCTATGCCATCAGCCATCCCGCAAGCTGGCTGGATTGGTCCAACAAGGAAGCGATCATGCGGGTCGTCTATTATGGCGGTTCGGTCGAGTTCTTCTTTGTTGTGTTCGTGACCTTTCTGGTGCTCACCGGGGTGGGCCTGTGGAAAAACGGCTTTATGTGGGGCTGTGTGCGCGGGCTGGAGGGGTTGGCCAATACGGTCGGACGCTTTGCCGCCTGGGCGGGGCTTATCATGGTGTTCCAGCAGATCATCATTGTGTTCATCCAGCGTATCTTTGCCCGTCCCGATCTGGTGATCGGCTTCGGTATCCCGCTGCAATTCGACGTCAGTTGGTATTCCGAAGAGCTCAAGCTCTATAACGCGCTGATTGTCACGCTCTGTGCCACCTATACGTTTGTTCAGGGCGGCCATGTGCGGGTGGACCTGATCTATGCGCCCGTCAGCCATTCCGCCAAGAAGGTGATCGACATGGCGGGCAGTCTCATTTTCATGATGCCGATGGCGGTGCTGACCTGGATGTATGGCTGGTTCTTCATGTGGCGGCATCTAATCGTGCCGAACCCTTCGGCCAGTGAGCCGCTGGACCGGCTGTTGATGAAATCCCGTGCCCTGCGCTGGAATGTGGAAACCATCGGGTTCAGCCCCAACGGGTTCAACGGTTATTTCCTGTTCAAGGTGTTGTTGGTGCTCTTTGCGGGCATGGTGTTCCTGCATGCGATGGCGTTTTTCTGGCGATCATATCTGGAATACAAGGAAGGCCCCGACAGTCTGGGCAAATACCTCGACCGCGACACGCTGGGCGAGGGTGAAGAAGCCTTTGAAGGCACACATTAAAGGGGCAGGGACCAATGTTATTCGGACTGGACGGGGTCGAGATCGGGCTGATCATCGTATTTCTGTGCCTCTTTGGAGGTATTCTATCGGGCTTTCCTGTGGCCTTTGCCATTGGCGGGGCGGGGATTGTGGCGTTTGGCATCATTGCCGGGCTCGACAGCGCGGGGCTGCTTATCCATCAGGCCATCGACACGTCGAGCGAGGCGTATAGTGCCATCGTGGCCAGTGGTGTGCGGCCCGACGCCGTGTCAGTTTTCCGGTATCCGGATTTGCCGCGCGCGGCGCAGCCGGTGTTTCCGCTGGGCTGGGAAGTGGCGCTGGATCGCAACGTGTCTTTCCTTGTGAACCGGATCAACGAGCGCGTTCTGGCGGGGGCGTCCATCGAGACATTGTTGGCGGTTCTGATGTTCGTGATGATGGGGATCACGCTGGAACGCTCCAAGATCGCGAATGATCTCTTGACCACCATGGCGCGGGTCTTTGGCCCGCTGCCGGGCGGTCTTGCGGTGTCGGTCGTGGTGGTGGGCACCTTTCTTGCGGCCTCGACCGGGATCGTGGGGGCGACCGTGGTGACGATGGGCCTGTTGAGCCTGCCCACGATGCTGCGCGCGGGCTATAGCCCGCAATTGGCGACGGGGGTCATCGCGGCGTCGGGCACCTTGGGGCAGATCATTCCGCCCTCGATTGTCATCGTGCTCTTGGGCACGCTGGCAGGCGATCTCTATTCGGTGGCACAGGAGAACCGGGCGCTGTCGGCGGGATGCACCGATGCGCTGACCTATCTGGGTGAGCCTGCGGTGGTGTCTGTGGGCACGCTCTTTCAGGCGGCGCTCTTGCCGGGGATATTGCTGGCGGTGCTCTATGGGCTCTATGCCTTTGGCTATGCGCTGGTGAACCCGTCCAAGGCACCGGCCGTTCAGGTCGCCGGTGGCACGCGCGGCGAGGTGATCACCCGTGGCGAGGGGTTCACATGGTTCCTCGGTGTGCCGGTGGCCGTGATTGCCGGGGTGATGCTGCTCTCGACGCTGGGTGTGGTTGGCAGTCAGGGCCTGATTGTCGACAGTTTCAGCGATCAGGGCGAGTCCGCGTCCTTGCGCACCAATGTGAGCCCCGACTGTCAGGCGGCGATGATCGAATTGCACGGTCAATCGAAATGGGATGCGGCGGTGGCAGAGCAACAGGGGATTGACGCCGCCGGTGGCGTGACCGCGAGCGTGCGCCTGACGCCCGAGGAAATCGCCGCGCTGCGCGTCCAGAAAGAGGCGGATGCCGCCCCTATCGGCACGGGCGTGGCGACATTGATGGTGATGTTCGCCCTCACCTTGGCGGTGGGCCGGGGCGTGGCGCCGTCGGCCAATCCGGCACCGCTCTTGATCGGGGCGTTCGGAATCCTGCTTGGACTTTTGGTGGATATCACACTCATCCGACCGTCGACCTCAGCGGGGGTTACGGTGCTTTTGTTGCTCATCCCGCTGGCGATGGCCTGTTATGGCTGTGCTCATGGTGCGGTGCGGATGGCCAAGAACGAGCTCATCCGTGTGGTCTTTCCGCCGCTGGTGCTGATCGTGGCGGTGCTGGGGTCGATCCTGGGCGGGATCACCAACCCGACCCCGGCGGCGGCGCTGGGGGCAGGGGGGGCCATCATGCTCGCGGCCTATCGCAAGCTGCGTGATCAGGACCGGTCGCCCAAGATCATCATTCTGGCCACGCTGGCGGTGGTGCTGTCGATCCTGATCGGCATCAACTTTGACCTCCGGATCAATCAGGGCGGGGTCAGCTTTGAATCCTGGGTGGCGTTCTTCTTTGCCTATGCCGCCTATCTCTATGCGGTGTTCGGGCTCTTGTTCGCGTGCTGGGTGCTTTATACCGGTGGAGTGCTGAGCCCGGTGGTGCGCGAGACGGCCAAGGTCACGAGCATGGTCTTTACCATCCTGATCGGTTCGCAACTCTTGAACCTCGTGGTGATCTCATTTGGGGGCGAGCATTACATTCAGGAATTCCTCAAGAGCTTTGACAATGAGCTCAAGGTCTTTCTGATCGTGATGCTGGTGCTCTTCATCCTTGGCTTCGTGCTCGATTTTCTCGAGATCATCTATATCGTGATCCCCATCGTGGGGCCGGTGATCTATGGCGGTACCTTTGATCCGAAATGGGTGACGATCATGATTGCGGTCAATTTGCAGACCTCCTTTCTGACGCCGCCCTTTGGTTTTGCGCTGTTTTATCTGCGCGGGGTGGCACCGAAGGAGGTCACGACGGGGCATATCTATCGCGGTGTGGTCCCCTTCGTGCTGATCCAAGTCGGGGCGCTTGGCCTTCTGTGGTTCTTTCCGACGATTGTCACGATTGTGCCAGCGTTGATGGCGAACTGACGCCCAGACCGATGCGCGCCGGGCGCAGGTGGGTTTTGACAGGTGTGGCCGCGCAGGGCCGCACCTGTCAAACCGGTCACGGTTGCCTGGGATGAGGGTTTTGGGGGCGGATGAAACTGATCCTCGAAACAGTCGAAATTTAGCCTTGTAACTCTCCCACATGGGCGGCTATACGCGTCGGCGGAGCTGTGGCCGAGTGGTCGAAGGCGCTCCCCTGCTAAGGGAGTAGGCCCGGAAGGGTCTCGTGGGTTCGAATCCCATCGGCTCCGCCACTTGCCCTTGAGAAACGTTTCTCCCGATCCGGCTTCGGCCGGATTTTTCCGTTGTTTTCGAGGGTTATGCGGGAAGGGCTGAGCACTGCGCCTATTGCGATGGGGGTCAAAAGCGTTCTCTCCGGGGCCGTATTCTCTGAAGCTGATGACTGCGCCGATTTGGTGAATTCTTTGCAAGCTTCTGACATGTCTTGTTTTTTTGTCAGACGTAGTTGAGCACTTCGACGTCAGTGGCGTTCCCCAAAAGGGACTGAAATCGAACTTCCGCTGGCTCAGGTCAGTCGGACGCTGGCAATGGTGATATGCCAAGATCCTTCAGAAAGGCGTTGTGCTTCGCTGTTGGGTTCTAAGCCGGGCGAGGCGGGGTGGTGTGTCCGCCGGTTGTGCCGTACAGCGCGGAGTTTCGGCCGCGGGCGGCTGACGAACTGGCGCTGTTACCGGAGCGGTTAGTGGTCGTCGAAATGGTGGGCGATTATCCGGTGATGCGGGGGCAGGCGCGCGGGTTTGGCGGACCCTGATCGTGAGGCGCGGAACCCGGTTGCGCCAAGGGCTTCTCGAACCTGATGTGTGGACCGGCAAGGTTAAAACTGATGCCTTGGAGCCATTGAGGGCGAAGTGCGCGGAAATCCATCGAGACTCGCGGGAGTGTCCTAAACTCTGTGTATCTGGTCTGGCCCATGCGGGTTTCAGATACGGTCACGCATGACAGCCCTCTGGCCCCATTATCCGGCGGATGTCGGCCTGGTGTTTCCCGAGGCCGGGCGCGGGCGGCGCCGCAAATATCACCTCCCCGACCGCGTTGCCGTTTCCGCCGAACAGATGCTGGGGGACGAGAAATGGCGGAAGGTCAGCTGGAGGCGAGGGACCAAAGGCAGGTTAAATTGCCAGTTCGCGGCAATCCGTGTCCACATCGCCGATGGCCACCGGCATCGCATGGCAGATGGCCGTGTGCAAGCCATGCCCGGTGACGAGGAGGTTTGGCTGATCGGCGAACGCCGGGCGAGCGGCGAACGGAAATACTACGCCTCGAACCTGCCAGCCGATACCAGCCTCAAGGCGCTTGCCGCCGCCGTCAAGGCCCGATGGGTCTGCGAACAGGCGCATCAACAACTCAAGGAGGAGCTTGGTCTCGACCATTTCGAGGGGCGGTCCTGGACGGGTCTTCACCGACACGCGCTGATGACGATGATCGCCTACGCCTTCCTGCAATCCCGTCGCCTCAAGGCCGCGGGACGGGAAAAAAAGAGTCCCCGGACCACCCCCGCAACCAACCATGCCAGCCGTCAGGCAAGCCATCCTCAACGCCTTCGCCAGACCTCCACCACGACGCTGCCCTCATTGTGAAAAGCTCATCGCAGAACGTACAAAAGAAAATCTGCCAAAGTAGTGCTAGACGTTCTCGACCGGCTTCAGCTCGGTCTCTGATCACGGAAAGTCGATCGTGCCTCGGGCGAAGTGCTCCAGGTAGTCGGAAAAGGCATCGGACGCCTCTTCCGCCGCCGCCGGATCCTCACCGGCAATCGCCAGGGCGATTCGGCTGTGGAACATCGCGGTGGCGGCGAAATCGGACCGGTCCGATTGGTGCGCAAACCAGAACCGCCGCGCCAGGGAATCTAGCGGGTCCATAGCGTCGCAGGCGAACGGGTTATGGGTGCATGCCGCCAGGAGGTTGTGGAAATCCTTGTCCGCGGAGACCAGGACCTCCTGGCTGTTCTCGCGCACGGCGCGCTGGAATTCCTCTGCGACGGCGCGCATCGCGGCCCGCTGCTCGGCTCGGGCGCGCTCGGCACCGACCCTCGCCACAAAGCGAGAGATCTCACGGCGAATCTCCAGGACCCGCAGCTGCTGGCCGACATCGACATCGGTCACCACGATGCCGCGGCGGGGAAGGATGTTGACGAGCCCCTCGCGCGCGAGGCGCTGCAGAGCCGCTCCGACGGGCGTGCGACTCACGCCGAGACGCTTTCCGAGCTCGGACTCGGACAGCAGGGCGCCCGGCTCGAGTTCGAGGGTGACGATCATCTCCTCGAGCCTGCGGTACACCTTATCGACGAGCGTGTTCGAGGGAATGGGCCTGCCGACGCCCTGCAGATCGTTCCGGCGCATATCCACGCGAGACGTTCCGTTCTTCCGTATATCCACGCGAGACGTTCCTTTCTTCGTGCTCTCGCCCTGCGCGGAGCGGCCACTTCGAGCGCAGGCCCGACGAGCGAGCGGCGCCGAGCTGATTCGGACGGGCTCCTGTCCGAGAACCGCGCTGAACCAGTTGAGACCAAAGATATATGCCGGCGTCTGGCCCATGTCAAATTTCAACTAGGATTCCTATTGCATCCCATTAGTATACCTGATATTGTGGCGCTGAGGCTCCGGCACAAGGCGCCGGATCGATGGCAATTCAGCGAAAGAGGAGACGCCCATGCCCGAAAAATCGCATGACACCCGCTGGGACACCTACTGGAGGAAGATGGAGGAGGATCCAGACTTCAGGCTATGCAAGCGCGAGGCTCGCCTCGGTGCGCTCACCGGCACGGCATTCTTCGGCTACGTCGTCATCGTCATCTACTTCCTTGGCTTCCGGCGGCAGCCGGACGAGTACAAGATGATTCTGGGGATGCCCGACTGGCTCGTCCTCGGACAGTTCCTGCCGACGGCCGTTCTGGTCGTCGTCGTGTTCGTCTTCGCTAAGCGCGTGATGAAGCCGCTCGCCGAGGAGACCCAGGCCGAGCGCCCCGCGATGCGAACTGAGGCCAGCGACGTGTCTGACACGCCGGCTTCGCTCCCCCCCGCGCGCCAGACCTAGTCCGAGCCCCGTCGGAAATCCTGCAGAGAGAGAGAATCCCATGAACCTTACGGCACAGAACCTGGCTGTCCTCATACCGTTCCTAGTCTACATCGCCGCCGTCGTCGGCCTCGCCGTCTGGGCGCGGCGAAGAACGGCGCGCAATATCGCTGGGGGAAGCGATTTCGAGACCGAGTACTACGTGAGCGGGCGCCAGGAGGGCGCGACCGTGACGATGTTTACCTTCGTCGCGACGGCTGCGAGCGCCGGTGCCTTCATCGGCGTCCCCGCCCTCGGCTATGTAAACGGCTACGGAATCCTCGGCTTCATCGCGCCGCTCATCTTCATGACCTTTCTCTGCATGGTGATCCTCGCCAAGCGGGTGAGCCAGATCGCGCGACGAACGGGCGCCATCACCTTGCTCGACATCCTGAAGTCGCGCTACCAGAGCCCCTGGGTGGTCGTGACCGGCGCCATCGCGATCATCGTCTTCTACATCGCATACATGGTGGCCCAAGCCGTCGCGGGAGCGCTCCTTCTGTCCACGGTCACAGGCCTCCCCTACGTCGCGTGCCTGACGCTCTTTATGGCGACCGTCGCACTTTACACCGCTTTCGGCGGCTTTCGGGCGGTCGCCTATACGGACACGCTCCAAGGCTTCTGGATGGCGGCCGGTATCCTCATCCTGATTCCCGCGGTCATCGTCGCGGGAGGGGGCGTTCCGAACATCACGCAGTCGATGTACGAGATCGATCCAGAGCTCCTGGCGCCCTGGGGGGCGGCCGGCATTCTGCCCGGCGTGGCGATGCTGATGTCGGCCTGGGTTCTGTGGCCGGTGGGCTCGATGGCGCAGCCCGCTCAAGCGGTGCGTTACTTCATGTTCCGGGACTCGAATGCGGCGCACAATGTGCTGATTTGGGGCACGCTGGTGAGCGTGCTATTCTTCACCGTAATCATGCTGGCGGGCATCTGGTCTCGACCGATCCTGGGAGATATCCCGCAGGCTGACCGCGCCATTCCGACCCTGATCATCTCGGTGCTGCCGCTGTGGATCGCCGGTCTGATCCTGGCCGCGCCGTTCGCCGCGATCATGTCCTCGGTCGACAGCTATCTCCTGGTCGCCACCTCCTCACTGATCCGCGACCTGTTCAAGAACTACGTCAGGTCGGACCTTCCGAAGAAGGTGATGACGACAGCGAGCATCACCGTCACGGTGCTGCTCGGCGCGACGGTGTTCCTGCTCTCGCTGCAGCCGCCGAAGTTCCTGGGCATGATCGTCGTCTATTCCTGGGCGGGTCTGGCGGCCGCCTTCCTGGTGCCTTTCGTCGCGGCAATCTATTGGAAGCGGGCCACCACCGCCGGGGGCATCGCCTCGTTGGTCGGCGGGTTCCTCACCTATCTGGTCGTGGATTTGACCCTGAAGCATCCGCTCGGCATCCACACCGTCGTCTGGGCCTTGGCTGCGTCGGTAGTCGGCATGGTGCTGGCGAGCCTCCTGACCCGGCCATCCAGCCGCGACGTGCTCGACGTGTTCTACGGCGTGCCGGCCTATCTGAAGCGCAGATAGGCAGCGGCTCGAGTTCAGGAAACAGGGCCCCGGGTGCGACGCCGCCCCGGGCTTTCAGAAAACCGGCAAGGATAGATAAGATGCTCAACCGCCCGCAAGTCATAATCTTCGACGTCAACGAGACGCTGTTTTCCCTCGATGCAATCGGAGATCGGTTCGCAGAGGCCGGGCTCCCGGCCGAGAATGTCCAGCTCTGGTTCGCCCGGGTGCTGCGCGAGGCCTTCGCACTCGGCTGCCTCGACGCGCGCCGGCCCTTCCGGGAGATCGGCCGCGTCGAGCTTGAAGGCCTGTTAAGCGCGCACGGGGTTGCCGATATCGAGTCGACGGCAAAGCACATTTTCGATGGCTTCGAGCACCTCGATCCGTATCCGGAGGTCCCGGCGACGTTCGAGATGCTCCGGGCAGCCGGTGTGCGGATCGCCACGCTGACGAACGGGCATGCCGAGGTGACGGAGCGCCTTCTCAAGCGCAGTGGCCTCGACGGCTACGTCGAGCGCTGCCTCTCGGTTGACAACGCCGCCCGATGGAAGCCGTTCCCGGAGCCGTATCGTTTCGCCCTCGACGTCTGCGGCGTCGCTGGCTCCGAGGCCGCCATGGTCGCCGTGCACTCCTGGGATCTCGCCGGCGCGAAACGAGCCGGGCTGACGACCGGCTACGCCTCGCGGCTCGAGGGTGGATTCATTCCGTTCTACCCGGAGCCGGATGTCGCTGGCGCCGATCTCGTGGCGGTCGCGGAAGGCCTGCTGGCGTTCGGACGCGACCCCGCCCGCGCAGACGCACGCGCGGAGATGAGCTGAACCATGTTCAGGCTGATCAGCGCCACCAGCAGCCCCTACGCCCGTAAAGTTCGGATCGCCCTGACCGAAAAGGCTCTGCCGTTCGAGCTGATCACCGAGGTGCCCTGGCACAACACGACGCAAACGCCGAAGTATAACCCACTCGAGAAGCTCCCCGTCCTGCTGACGCCGGACGGGGACAGCATCTACGAGTCGAGCTACATCCTCCAATATCTGGAGCTGAAATACCCGGATCCGCCGCTTCTCCCGCCGGATATCGACGGTCTCCTCGCGGCACGCAAGCTGGAGGTTCTATGCGACGGTATCTGTGACGCCTTCGTGCTGATCTTTTTCGAGCGCATGCGTGAGAATGGCCGAAGTGCCGTTTGGCTGGAGCGGCAGCAGCGTAAGATCGATAACGGGCTGGAGGAACTGGCCCGGCTGATCGGGCCGAGGCGTTGGGCGGTCGGCGATCAGCTCGGGCTCGGCGACATAGCCACGGGAACCCTTCTCGCCTATTTCGACATCCGGAACCCGGCGCTCGATTGGCGGAAGCGGCACCCCAACTTGGCTGCCTATTGCGATCGGCTCGCGCAACACCCATCCTTCCGATCGAGCGTTCCGGTCCCGCAGGTCATTAACGAAAAGGTCGTATAGCTGCGGTCCCCGCCCAATCTATGGCGTCACGCGACGGTAACGCCGAGAAAGACGCTCGCCTTTGGGGGATCGAATGGCTCCGATCTTGCCCGTCTCGTAGTGCCCGGGAGATGCATTGTCGGCGAGATGCGCTGGAAAAGGACTGCTGGTCGGCGACGCGTCGGGGCGTGAGATGCTCAACTGAGTTCCTCGTGCAGCTATCGAGGTCGGAACGCCAGCCTCCAATGTGGAGCGAATCAGAGGAACGTGCCGCTCAAGCTGTCAATCGGCGCGCAAAGTCGCCTACCGAATGTCGCACTAGCGCACTAGCGGGGTCACGGATCAGCTACCCTGTAGCATCTGCATCCCACAGTAATCGCTGTTGTTCCCAATCAAAAGGAAACGGTTCAAGCAACCGCGCCAGCGTCACCTCCGGCCCGTGCGTCCCGTCCAGGATCGCCTCAACGATATCCGGTGCCAGCAGGCTCATCCGCAGGACGCGCGTCATATAGGAGGGCGCCAGCTTTTCATGCGTGGCAAGTTCCGCGATGGTGGCGAACTCGCCGGACTCCAGCATCTTCTTCCAGCGAAAGGCACGCGCCAGCGCCTTGACCAGGGTGCTGTCCACGCTGCGTTTCAGGGCAGGAGTACCGGTTGGCAGCTGGATTTCCTTTCGCCCGCCGCGCTTCATCAGGCGGAACGGGACCTGCAGGGTCACGGTCTCCGGCGTCGGCGTCGCGCGGGTCATGCCGCCACCTCGCTATCGCCCGCCAGCATTTCCCGCGCCAGCCCCGCGAGCCCATCGATACGCAGCCGGACGTTCAGGCCTTCCGTACCAATGTCGATCCGCTCGACCAGAAGTCCGACAATGCGGGCCTGCTCGGCCGGAAAAAGTTCGTCCCACAGTGGATCCAGCTGGGTCAGTGCCTCGCGAGCATCGGCCTCGGTGATGTCGGCGGCGTGAGCGCGGGCGGCCTTCCATGTCCCTGCCACGATCTCTGGCTGGCGGAGCACGGCGCGGAGTTGGTCTATCACGGCGGCCTCGATCTCACCCGCAGGCACGCGGCCGACCGGGCACGCCCCAGCGCCATGCTTCAGCACCGTCTGGCTCACATAGTAACGGTAGAGCCTATCGCCCTTGCGGGTGTGCGTTGGCGAGAACGCTGCGCTGTCTGGCCCGAACAACAGCCCCTTCAGCAGCGCGGGCGTTTCGGCGCGTGTGCGGGCTGCACGCTTGCGCGGGCTCTCCTGCAGGATCGCATGGACACGGTCCCACGTCTGGCGGTCGATGATGGCGTCGTGCTCGCCGGGATAGCTGTCGCCCTTGTGGACCGCCTCGCCGATGTAGGCGCGGTTGCTGAGCATGCGGTAGATGTATTTCTTGTCGATCCGGTTGCCGCGCGGCGTCCGGATTCCGCGCGTGCCAACCTCCCGCGCCAGTTCCGTGCAGGACCCGATCTCGAGGAAGCGCGCGAAGATCCAGCGCACATGCGCAGCGGTTTCTTCGTCGACCACCAGCTTCCGGTTCTCGACGCGGTAACCGTATGGTGGCACCCCGCCCATCCACATGCCCTTCTTCCGGCTGGCGGCGACCTTGTCGCGGATCCGCTCGGCCGTCACCTCGCGCTCGAACTGTGCGAAGGACAGCAGGATGTTCAGCGTCAGCCGCCCCATGGAGGTGGTGGTGTTGAACGACTGCGTGACCGAGACGAACGTCACACTGTTCCGGTCGAACACCTCGACCAGCTTGGCGAAATCCGCCAGCGAGCGGCTGAGGCGGTCGATCTTGTAGACCACCACAACATCGACCAGCCCGTCCTCGATATCCTCCAGCAGCCGCTTCAGGCCGGGCCGTTCCAGCGTGCCGCCGGAAATCCCGCCGTCGTCATACTGATCGCGGACTAGCACCCAGCCCTCAGACCGCTGGCTGGCGATGTAAGCCTCGCAGGCCTCGCGCTGGGCGTGGAGCGAGTTGAACTCCTGCTCCAGCCCTTCCTCGGAGGATTTGCGGGTGTAGACGGCACACCGCAGCTTGCGGACAACCTTCGATTTTTCGGGGGGATTGGTCATGTCCGCCCCCTGTGGTTCTTGAGGCCGAAGAAGGTCCATCCGTTCCAGCGGGTGCCGGTGATGGCGCGCGCAATAGCCGACAGCGACTTGTAGGGTCGCCCCTGCCACTCGAAGCCATCGGCGGTGACGGTGACGATCTGCTCGACGCCCTGCCATTCGCGCAGCAGCCGCGTGCCGGTGATCGGGCGTTCGCGATCGGCGCGGATGCTGCGCTTCTTGCTGTCGCCGCCGTCCAGTTCCTCGCCCAGCCGCTCAAGGCGCCGGATCGTCTCCGGCTTCAGCCCGCCATAGGCGAGTTCCTGGATGCGATAAGCGATGCGGCTTTCGAGATAGCGGCGGTTGAACGGCGGCGGCTCGCTGTCGAACAGGTCGCGCCACTGTTGCTTCAGGTCGGGCGTCGGCGTGGTCTTCAACGCGGCCAAGCGCGCGGGGATGGGATCGGGCTTGTTCATGCATTTCTCCGGTGAGTTGGAGTTGCATGACGGCATTGGTCGGGCGGATAGTGTAGGCAACGTTCTCCAGTATTGTCAGATACTTCGTCCCCATCGCGCATCCGCAGCCGAACCAGCCCTAGCGCCAGCAGGCCGCACAGTTCAGCGCGGCGTTCGGCGGCGGTCATCTGGTCGGGAGGTAGCGGATTGGGGCGGTTCATGTCTCGGTGGCCGTGTTTGATGGTGTGCTACCGATCAAAAGCCACCCAGCCGTCCGGGGTGAGACATCTCAGCGGAACGGGATGCGGAAATGCGAACAGGGAGAGAACATCAGGGCTTGCCGATCACGGATTTGTCCACGATTATCGCAGGTTGAATCAATCGAGAGCAGTAGTTCATTGAGGTGAGTTCATGGCGCGCAAAGCATCCCCGATCGGTCCGCATGTTCTGGCGCTGATCGAGGATGCGCGCGTCGACCTCGCCCGAGCTGCCCTTGCCGTGCGCGAGGGCGACAATGAGCCGGAATTCAAGCTGCCTGAGGACGTTCCGGACCTCGCCGACGAAGAAGCGGTCGAGGCGTTTCGGCAAGCACTTGTCGAGACGCTGTCGGATTTCGACCGCGATGACCTGCGACCTGCGGAGCAGCGATCACGAAGGATCCGGGCCCTCGCTGAGAAAAAGGGCGTCACCTCGCTCACCACCATTGTCGAGCAACAACTCGATGAGACACGGTCGCAGGAGTTTCACCGGCAGCCAGATGAGCTCTGCAGAAGCATCTGGGCATATCTCCATGAACGAGAAACCTTCGAGGATGCGGAGAGCTTTCACTTCGCCCGACAGTTCCGCGATCACGGCAAGCTCTACGACGCCTTCGAGGTCGAACTGGAGAACCAGGTAGCCCTCGACGCGGCGGCCATCGACGAAAAGGCGCTGGCGTCCAAGATCAAGGGCATGCTCGAGCTGAAGCCCGAGATATCCTGCACGGTCAAAGCGCTCGATCTGCCTGCCACCGATACGCACCCTGCGTCCATCATGCTGATCGTCCGGCACGGTGGCCCGCTTTCGAGCGTCTACGATCACCGGCAAGACGGACGGCGGGGAACCATCTACTACCGCCCGCCGAACGAGGCGACGTTGATCTACACGCCCTCGATGCGGCAGATCGAGGTCTGCGCGGACAGCCCCGTGGTGCGCCAGACGGTCAGCGACTCCTTCGCCGAAGTTGCGCTCGGTCACGACATCTCCCAGAAGCCGCTGACCTGGAAGCGTTATAATCTTTCGCGCTTCCGCTCTTCGCTTCTCCTGCAGCCCCCTGAGATCGAAGGGTACGCGTTCGAGTTCGCGCGCGTCATCGAAGCCGAGATCCGGCTGGGAACCTGGCGCCGCAAGCTTCAGCTCAAGGTGACGGTCGACGATGATATCCAGGAGGTTGCCGACCGGTATCTCGGGGCGCGGAACATCTTTCGGCGCGCCGAAGCGTTCAGCCGGATCACCATCGCGGTGGCCTACAACCTGATCGGCGATGAGAAGCAGCGGACGCTAAATATCACGATTGCGGGCACGAAGAGCTGCAACCTGCAGAGCAAGCCCGATCCGGAAGAACGCAGCCTCGGCTTCGCGCTGCTCAAGGAATGGGGAATCCTGAGCGCGTTCAGGCAAATCGCGCATGATGACCTTCGCGCGATATTTCCCCAGCTTGTTCAACTCCACGATCGCATCGAGGACGAGGTCAGCGGAAGTTATCTGCTGGAACTCGGGCTTGAACCGAAGCGTCTCATCGAAGGCGGCCTGCTCGAGCGCCGCGACCGTCAGGACGTGGTTCTCATCGAGGACGACGACGTCGACGGTGAAGGCGCCGTCAAGCCGTCGGCGACCGAAGGCATGATCCACGCTGTCGGTCCTTTCGGCGAAGATGTCGGCAAGCGCCCCGCGTCGGATGTCGAGATGTTCGCGGTCAACGCTCAGTGGCTTCACGAGACGCTCATGCGCCTGATGAAGCCGCTGCTGAGCAAGCGGGCGGCGCAGATCCTGGACCCGGACCTGACCCTCGTCGGCGCGATCCAGATCGATGAGGCAGATGTGCCCGTCTATTTCGCCCGACGGCTCAATGATCCGAAAGCGGCGCAGAGACTGGATCTGATGTTGCGCGCGCGGGGCACCGCTGGGGTTGGCATCGTCTTCGCTGCGAGCGAGGAGATGCCGTCACATCTTGGGCCTAACGTCGTCATGCCGCTGCTGTCCCATCTCGCATCGGCGGACGAGAAAATGCTGTTCGCGCGCGACGGAATAGAACTCGCGTACCGAGACGGTCTTTCACTCGCACGCGGGGGCGTGTCCCCGCGGGTGGTTCGGACAGGTAAGCAGTCCGGCACGCTGTTCATTCCTGGCAGGGAGCCGCTTCACCTCGCTGGGAACGATCAACTTACGATCTTCGAGCGCCTGGTGGTCGCAGCCGCGAAAGGCAGTCCCGATGTTCAGGTAAAGGCGCTGATGGAAGGCTTCGAGTCCAGAAGCCCCCAGCAGGCGTTCCGGAAGGAGACCTGGGACAGCATCCGGGATGTCTATATCGGCAAGGGTGCGAAGAACGGATATTGGCGACTGCTACTCACTGCGCAGCCAACCGAAGACGTGACCGAGCCAGCCGAGGAAGCGACCGTCTAACAGCGGTCTAACATGCGGCGGGAGACGGTCTAACAAACCGCTGATTACTGGAAGGGCTCCACATAGAGGAGCACTTCCATGCCGACTCCCTTCCCCCCGCGCCAGGCAGCCCAGACGAGCTGGTCCGGCGCCGCGAAGACCAAGCCCACCACCTCGAACTCGGAATGGCGCTGCACGCGCTGTGACAAGCTGCTCGGCGTCTGCCGGGACGGCCGCATGCACCTGCGCTTCGCGCGGGGGCACGAGTATCTCGTGGGCTTCCCGGTGCAGGCCACCTGCCGGGGCTGCGGCACGCTGAACAACGCGACCGCGCCCGCGCGCTGACGCGCGCATTCACCCAACCCCCTGAAATCGCAGAGACGCGCGACGTCCTGACCTGGCCACGAGAAGGCGCCGGACGCCTGGCCGCAAGGCAGGCGTCCGATGTCCTTCGCGTGGCACGAGATCCGTGATCACCTCATGCA
>NZ_LADY01000018.1:0-65426 GCF_000961715.1 Roseovarius sp. BRH_c41
GCAGGCCGCCTGCGCCACCTCGCGGGCGCGCGCGGCGATGCAATAGCATCGCGTCTGCGGCAGGCTCTCCGGGGCCAGCCCGTCAATCCAGTCCGCAAATCCCGGATCACGCGGGCGCTGCCAGATCGCCGCCGCCTGTCCCGGCGCCGTCACATGATGCAGGATCGCAGGCCTGTCCCCCCGCGCCACTCCGCTGGCCAGCGTCATACCATGATCGCGCATCGCTCAGGCCGCCTCTGCCCGCCGCCACGCCGGAAAGGGATCGGGCAGATCGCGAAACGCCAGCGGATCGAATGCCGTCTCGCTCCCCACCAGCCCCGCATCAAGCGCCGCCGTGATCGCCGCCCGGTCCATGCCCGCGCCGATAAAAACCAGTTCCTGCCGACGATCGCCGAACGGCTCCGCCCAATGGCGTTTGACATAGTCGCGCGCCTGCGGATGACTGGGCCAGCGCGCCTCCGGCACCGAAGCCCACCATGTCCCCAACGGCCCGACCTTGCTCAGCGCCCCCGCAAGGCTGAATTCCGCCACCCATTCGGGCCGCGTCGCCAGCCAGAAATGCCCCTTGGCCCGGATCACACCGGGCAGAGGCCCATTCAGCACCGCATGCACCTTGGCCGGATCAAACGGCCTGCGCGCGCGATAGACAAAGGAACTGACGCCGTATTCCTCGGTCTCCGGCACATGATCGGCAAACCCGTAGAGTTCCTTGGCCCAGAGCGGATGCTCATGCGCGGTCTCGAAATCAAACAGCCCGGTGTCAAAGATCCGCATCGGATCGACCTGCGCATAATCCGTCTCGATCACCTGCGCATCCGGGTTGAGCGCGGCAATCACGCTGCCCGCGGCGTCCCGCCGGGTCGGCCCGGCATCGCTCACCTTGTTGAGCACGATCACATCGGCAAACTCGATCTGATCGACCAGCAAATCCACCAGCGTCCGGTCATCGCCCTGCCCGGCAACCTCACCCCGGTCCGACAGGAAATCATGGCTCGCATAATTCTCCAGCAGGTTGACGGCATCCACCACCGTGACCATCGTATCCAGCCGCGCGACATCCGACAGACTCGCCCCGCCCTCGTCGCGAAACTCAAAGGTCGTCGCCACCGGCAAAGGCTCTGACACGCCGGTCGATTCGATCAACAGATAGTCAAACCGCCCCTCTCCGGCCAACCTGCGCACCTCCTGCAAGAGATCGTCGCGCAGGGTGCAGCAGATGCAGCCATTCGACATCTCGACCAGCGTCTCATCGGTGTGGCTCAGATCCGCGCCACCTTCGCGCACCAGATCGGCATCAATATTCACTTCGGACATATCATTGACGATGACGGCCACCCGGCGGCCCTCGCGGTTGTTCAGCACGGCATTCAACAGCGTGGTCTTGCCCGCGCCGAGAAAGCCCGAGAGCACGGTCACAGGCAGGCGGGTATCGGTGGGGTGCATTTTGGCCTCCATGGTTTAATATGTTATATCATTACATCTACTGTTGACCCGCATGCAACCCGCTTTGGGGCTTGAACCCCGCGAAAAAGAGAACAAATGTGGACATCGAGCCAGAGGAACCGCCCATGCCCTATGCCCATTCCGACAAAACACCCTCGGTGCTGACCCATCCCGCGCCGGATGTGAAAAGCCGTGAGAAACTTGAAGGCGGCAGGCGGTTCACCCTCGCCACCACATTCGAGCCCGCAGGCGATCAGCCCACCGCCATTGCCGAACTGTCGCAAGGCATCACGGAAGGCGAGCGCAATCAGGTGCTCTTGGGTGCGACCGGCACCGGCAAGACCTTTACAATGGCCAAGATCATCGAGGCGACGCAGCGCCCCGCCATCATCCTTGCCCCCAATAAAACGCTGGCAGCGCAGCTTTACGGGGAATTCAAAGGATTTTTCCCCGAAAACGCGGTCGAATACTTCGTCAGCTACTATGACTACTATCAGCCCGAGGCCTATGTCGCCCGCTCCGACACCTATATCGAGAAGGAATCCCAGATCAACGAACAGATCGACCGGATGCGCCACTCGGCCACCCGCGCGCTTCTGGAACGGGACGACGTGATCATCGTGGCCTCTGTCTCGTGCATCTACGGGATCGGCTCGGTCGAGACCTATGGCGCGATGACCCAGGATCTCAAACTCGGCGAGAGCTATGACCAGCGCGCCATCATGGCCGATCTGGTGGCCCAGCAATACAAGCGCAACGATCACGCCTTCCAGAGAGGCAGCTTCCGGGTGCGCGGCGACAGCGTCGAAATCTTTCCCGCCCACCTCGAGGACCGCGCCTGGCGGCTGTCGTTCTTTGGCGAAGAGTTGGAGGCGATCACCGAATTCGACCCCCTCACCGGCGAGAAAACCGACACATTCGAGAAAATCCGCATCTACGCCAATTCGCATTACGTGACGCCCAAGCCCACGATGCAGCAGGCGATTATCGGCATCAAACGCGAATTGCGCCAACGGCTTGACCAGTTGGTGAACGACGGCAAGCTGCTGGAAGCGCAGCGGCTGGAACAACGGACCAACTTTGATCTCGAAATGCTCGAGGCCACCGGCGTCTGCAACGGCATCGAGAATTACTCCCGCTACCTCACCGGTCGCGCCCCCGGAGAGCCGCCCCCCACCCTCTTCGAATTCATCCCCGACAACGCCATCGTCTTTGCCGATGAATCCCACGTCTCGGTGCCCCAGATCGGCGGCATGTATAAAGGCGACTACCGGCGCAAGTTCACCCTCGCCGAACACGGCTTTCGCCTGCCCTCCTGCATGGACAACCGCCCTCTGAAGTTCGAGGAATGGGACGCCATGCGCCCGCAATCGGTCTTTGTCTCGGCCACTCCCGCCAAATGGGAGATCGAGCAGACCGGCGGCGTCTTTACCGAACAGGTGATCCGCCCCACCGGTCTCTTGGATCCGCAGGTCGAAATCCGACCCGTCGACATGCAGGTCGATGACCTGCTGGATGAGGTGCGCCGCGTTGCCGCCGATGGCTACCGCAGTCTCGTCACCACCCTGACCAAACGGATGGCCGAGGATCTGACCGAATACATGCACGAACAGGGCATCCGCGTGCGCTACATGCACAGCGACATCGACACGATCGAGCGCATCGAAATCCTGCGTGACCTGCGCCTTGGCGCCTTTGACGTGCTCATCGGCATCAACCTCTTGCGCGAGGGGTTGGACATTCCCGAATGTGGGCTGGTGGCCATTCTTGATGCCGACAAGGAAGGCTTCCTGCGCTCGGAAACCTCACTGATCCAGACCATCGGCCGCGCCGCCCGCAACGCCGAAGGCCGCGTGATCATGTATGCCGACCGCATCACCGGCTCGATGGAGCGGGCCTTGGGGGAAACCAACCGCCGCCGCGACAAGCAGATCGCCTATAATCAGGCACACGGCATCACCCCCGCGACGATCAAGAAGAATGTCGATGATATCCTGCAAGGGCTCTACAAGGGTGACGTCGACATGGCCCGCGTGACGGCCAAGGTGGACAAACCCCTCGCCGGGGCCAATCTCCAAGCGGTTCTGGACGGGTTGCGCCGCGACATGCGCAAGGCCGCCGAGAATCTGGAGTTCGAAGAGGCCGCCCGCCTGCGCGATGAGGTGAAGCGGCTGGAGGCGGTGGACCTGCTCATCTCCGACGACCCCTTGGCGCGGCAATCCGCAGTCGAAGCCGCGAGCGCCGAGGCCGTCAAAGGGCGCGGCCGCTCGACGGCGGGCAGGCCGGGACAAAGAGGCGGGAATGTGAAGCGAAAGGGACGGTAGGGTGCGCATTCATAGCGCACCAACCGACCTCACCCCCCGCCAAACCGGTGCGCCATAAATGCGCACCCTACGCCCCTGAACCACCCGCTCTCACCACCGTAGGGTGCGCATTCATCGCGCACCACCCGACCTCGCCCCCAACAAACCGCTGATCCGCTCGCATCTGCTCTTGCCTTCCAGCAGGGGGATGCTCGTATCTCACCCTCAGACACAACAACCGAGGATACGCCCATGCGTCTTGCCGCCCTGACCGCCGCTCTTATGGCCCTTGCCCTCTCGCCCGCCCTCGCCGACAGCCACGACCACAGCGGCCATACGATGCAGATGACCCACGACCTGCCCGCCTCGACGCAGGCCTATATGGAGGCGAACGCCGCCATGCATGGCGCGATGGATCTGGACTATACCGGCGACGCCGATGTCGATTTTCTGCGCGGCATGATCCCGCACCATGAGGGTGCCGTCGCCATGGCACGGATCGCCCTTGAACATGGCCAAGACCCAGAGGTCCGCAAACTGGCCGAAGCGGTGATTGCCGCGCAAGAGGCCGAAATCATCTGGATGCGCGAGCGCCTCACCCGAATGGGATACTGATCCCAGCCTATGAGAAAGAGGGCCAACCGGCCCTCTTTGCCGTAACCACGCTCTTGTGTCCCGAAACCGGGTACGGTTTGTACGCCCTGTACACAGCTCAGAGCTGCTCCATCACCGCATCCGAGGCCTCGAAATTGGTGGTGACGCGCTGCACGTCGTCATCATCCTCAAGCGCCTCGATCAGCTTCATCAGCTTTTGCATGCTCTCAAGGTCCATTTCGGTCGTGGTGGTCGGTTTCCACACCAGCTTGGTCGAGTTGCTCTCGCCCAAGGCCTCCTCCAGCGCCGAGGCGGCCTCACTCAGATCCGTGTCAGCACACCAGATAGTGTGGCCATCATCGCCCGACTCCACATCTTCTGCCCCTGCCTCAAGCGCGGCCATCATCACCGTATCCGCATCACCGACACTGGCGGGATAGGTAACCTCGCCCTTGCGCTCGAACATGAACGCAACGCTACCGGTCTCACCCAGATTGCCGCCGTTCTTGGTAAAGGTCGAGCGCACGTTGGACGCGGTGCGATTGCGGTTGTCGGTCATCGCCTCGACAATGATCGCCACCCCATTGGGGCCGTACCCTTCATAGCGGATTTCTTCATAATCCTCTGCATCGCCGCCCATCGCCTTTTTGATGGCGCGCTCGATATTGTCCTTGGGCATGGATTGCGCCTTGGCTTCCTTGATTGCCAGACGCAGACGCGGGTTCTTGTCCGGGTCCGGATCACCCATCTTGGCCGCGACCGTTATCTCTTTGGAAAACTTGGAAAATAACTTCGCCCGCACGGCATCCTGCCGTCCCTTGCGGTGTTGAATATTCGCCCATTTGGAATGGCCGGCCATGATGCCTTCTCCTGCATATCCGGGAATTTGACGCCTTTTATACGCTTGGCGCGCACAGGGCAACGCCCTGCCCCATCTCATCGCAGTTTGATTTACGTCAAGTTAAGTTGACACTTAGAAGTGTACATTAAATCATCAAACAGGGAGCCATATTATGCGCATCGTCTTGATCCACCCCAATTATCACTCTGGAGGGGCCGAGATTGCCGGAAGTTGGCCCCCCGCTTGGGTCGCCTATCTGGCGGGGCACCTGCGGAACGTGGGCTATACCGACGTCACCTTTATCGACGCCATGACCAACCATCTTGACGATGATAGCCTGCGCGACCGACTGCGCGACCTGAACCCCGATGTTGTGGGTGTCACCGCCATTACCCCATCGATCTATGTTGCTGAAAACATTCTCAAACTTGCGCAAGAGGTGGTGCCCGGTGCGCTCCGGGTGCTGGGCGGTGTGCACGCGACCTTCATGTACAAACAAGTCCTCTCCGAGGCGCCTTGGGTGGATGTCATCGTGCGCGGCGAGGGCGAGGAGATTTTCCTCAATCTGATCCGGGCTGCGGACAGTGGGAAATGGCTTGAAACACGTAAATCTATCAAGGGCTTGGCCTATTTCGACGGCGATACCATTACCGCCACCCCCGCCGCGCCAACGGTCAAGGATCTCGATGCGATCGACCCCGACTGGTCGCTTCTGGAATGGGAAAAGTACATCTACGTACCGCTCGGCAAACGGGTCGCCATCCCCAACATGGCGCGCGGCTGCCCGTTTACCTGTTCCTTTTGCAGCCAATGGAAATTCTGGCGCGATTACCGCGTGCGTGATCCAAAAAAAGTGGTGGATGAGATCGAGAATCTCGTCAACAACCACGGCGTCGGATTCTTCATCCTCACGGATGAGGAACCCACTATAAACAAAAAGAAATTCGTCCAGTTCTGCGAGGAACTGATCGCCCGCGACCTGCCGCGCCGGGTGCAATGGGGCATCAACACCCGCGTCACCGACATCTACCGCGACCGCGACCTCTTGAAATTTTACCGCAAGGCCGGTCTGGTGCATGTCTCCTTGGGCACCGAGGCGGCGGCGCAACTGAAACTCGATCAGTTCAACAAGGAAACCACCGTCGCCCAGAACAAGAAGGCGATTCAGCTTCTGCGCGAGGCGGATATCTTTACCGAGGCGCAGTTCATCGTGGGGCTCGACAACGAAACCCCCGAGACGCTTGAGGAAACCTTTCAGATGGCCTGGGACTGGCAACCAGATCTGGCCAATTGGGCGATGTATACGCCCTGGCCCTTTACGCCGCTCTTTCAAGACCTCCGCGATCAGGTCGAAGTCTTTGATTTCTCAAAATATAACTTTGTCACACCGATCATGAAACCCGCCGCCATGACGCGCGGCGAGCTGCTGGACGGGGTGATGAAGAACTACCGCCGCTTCTATATGCGCAAGGCGCTCTTTCACTATCCCTGGCGCGGCACCGGCTATCGGCGACGCTATCTGCTGGGCTGTCTCAAGGCGTTTCTCAAGGCCGGCTTTGCCCGCACCTTCTACGATCTGGGCAAGGCCGGGTATTGGGGGCCACAGACCAAGAACAAGGTGCATTTCGACTTTGACGAAACCCGCACTATCGCCGAGGCACAGATGGAGGATTGGGAGGCCAGCGCCGACCGTGCCGCCCGCGCGGCAGAGCGCCGTGAAGCGGTGCGCGCCCAGATGAAAGACCGCGCCATAGACCGCAACGAGGGCTTCAAGATGCCCAATGGCGCCGATGTCCGCGCCTGCGGCGGCAGCACGCAGCAGATGGATGCCTGACGGCAGTCATATGACCGCCCGCATCGGCCCCAATGCGGTGCTGCAACTGGCCCCCGCGATGGACCGTATCGCGGGTGAGGGCGCGCGCCGCGCGCTCTTTGCCCCCCTGGGATTTGACCCCCTGCCCGACCCGACGGCGATGATCGACGAGGCCCGCGTCGCGGCGCTGCACAGCGCGCTGCGACGGTATCACCCTGAAAACGCGCGCGAAATCGCCATTGCCGCAGGTCAGGGCACCGGAGATTATATCCTCGCCCACCGCATCCCGCACGCCGCGCAAACCCTGCTGCGTGCCCTGCCTGCGCGTGTCGCGGCGCCGATCCTGACCCGTGCCATTCTCGCCCATGGCTGGACCTTCTGCGGCACCGGCACACTGTCTGCAAGATCCGGCCCACCGGTGGTCTTTACCCTCGCCGACAACCCGATCATTCGCGGCGACCACGCCCCGGCCCCGCTCTGCGATTGGCACGCCGCCGTCTTCGAGCGGCTCTTTGCCGGGCTGGTTCATCCACGCGCCCATGCGATCGAATCCGCCTGCTGTGCCACCGGCGCGCCCGCCTGCCGTTTCGAGATCGACTGGCGCTGATGCACCGACGTTGATCTGGAGAGGAAGGGAACCATGCGCGCGGCGCTGCGTTATTCCATCACGCGTCAACCAAAGATGGAGAAACCGATGAACTGGGATATTATCAAAGGCAAATGGAAACAAGCCTCAGGTGCAGCCAAGTCCAAATGGGGCGAACTCACCGACGACGACCTGCAACAGATTGCCGGTGAGCGCGAGCAACTGGTCGGCAAGATTCAGGAAAAATACGGCATATCCAAGGACCAAGCCGAAAAAGAGGTGGATGACTGGTCGAGAAGCGTCTGACGCCTTCAGCATGTTACACTACCCAAAAGCGGTCGACATCGAGTCGGCCGCTTTTGTACTGTCTGGCGGACCGGAGCCTGCGTTCAAAGGAGTTGGTCGTCCTGCGCTCTCTGAGCAACTCACCGATTTACGGCAACGCGCCCCACGATGCGTCAGATGCGCGACAGTCTCCAGGTTGGAAAGAGCTTGGCTTGATTGAAATAGGCACAGGTGTCTTGGCCGGAGAAAAGGCCGTCGTGCTCAACAAGAACTGTCTGCCAGCCCCGCGCCGTTGCGCCCAGAATATCCGTGTGAAGCGTATCTCCGCACATGACTATCCGACCCGGTGAAATACCGGGCAATGAGGCTTCGATCATCTCGTAGACTGCGGGAAATGGCTTGCCGACAAACCGGATGTCGGGGATGCCGCGATCTGCGAGCCGATGACCAAAATAACCCGGCTCGAGAGAGAACCCGTGTTCGCGCGGGGCAACAAGATCTGCATTGGCGATGATCAGGGGTCTTGGCCGCTTGAGCAGCGACGCCTCCAAAAGCGCCTGTCGTTCCAGTGACCAGACCTCGGTCGATAGAAACAGGAATCCCTCGGCCTGATCATAGCTCGCAGGATCATCGACAAGGCGACGTGTGGGGACCGCGATGTCTGACAGATTGTCCTGTGGTGCGGCGATACATCCCCAGACTCTGCTGTCCAGATGTGCCAGCGTCGCGTCGCGGCTGGTGATGATCTCGTGATCCCTGACCCCCATGCCGAGGGTCCGAAATTTGGACACGGCCCCTGCATGGGTGTAACTGGCCGCGTTCGAGAGAATGCGGATCTGACAGCCGATGTCGCGCAATTCTCTCAGCCGTTGCGCGGCACCGGGAATCGCGGCCTCACCGATATTCAGCACACCATAGGCGTCAAAGACAAAGGCATCCGCATGTGCGGCAATGTCATGCAGTGAGCTGATTTCCGATGTTCCGTCTCGAGATCTGGCCAAAGGCAGGCGATGGCGCACAGCCTCGTAGCGGTCGAATATGGTCGCGACAGTATCCATCAGCTTGGCTGGTTCCCTGATTAGGTCGAACTGCGGGTGCCGCAGAACTGGAGATTACATCCAGCTTGGGGAAAACTTACAGTGCAGATAGAAAATTGAAAGTCCAAAACAACAAAACGACATTTCATACGGCTGTCACAATCGTAGGATAACGCTTTATTAGCTTGAACCCGGAGAAATACGCCAGTTTTCAGAATTGAGCGGATCTTGCTACCGCAAAACTGTACGCAAACTGCGCAAATAAATGTTGCTTTGTTGTATTTCGTGACCAACAATCGGGCAAAACCATGGAAACTGATATGGCGTCCAAGAAAAGCAGGCGACACGATCTGATCCAGCAGGTCGTTCAGGAACAGGGAGGAGTGAGCGTAGGCGCGCTCGCCGAGATGTTCGGCGTGTCGATGCAGACGATTCGCCGCGACCTCGATATCCTGTGCGATGGCGACACGCTGCAACGCTCACATGGACGCATCGAACTGGCGGAAGGACGGCGTAACACGCCGTTTGACCAACGCGCCGGCACAAATCTTGTGGGCAAGCGCGCCATTGCCAATGCTGCGGCGGCGCTGATCCCGAACGGGGCCACTGTCTTTATCTCCATCGGGTCCACCGTGCTCAGCGTGGCGCGGGCGCTGCATCGCAAGAAGGAACTGACCATCGTCACCAATAATCTCAGCGCGGCGATGGCGCTCAGCGAAGAGATTTCCAATCGCATCATCCTGCCGGGTGGGGAGCTTCGCCTGCCGGACCGCGATTTCGTGGGCGAGGAGGTGGTCGAGTTTTTTGACCGTTACCGCGCCGAATTCGCCCTCTTTGGAACGGCTGGTATCGGCTCGGAGGGCGAGTTGCTGGAGTTTCATCAGGCCGAGGTGCGCGCAACTCATCGTATGTGGCATCACGCGCGGAAATCCATTCTGGTCATAGACCACAGCAAGTTCGGGCGTCTGGCCCCCGCCGTTGGCGGCAAGATCACCCAGATTGACCACATCATCTGCGACCGCCCGCCCGCAGCGCCCTTTGACCGACTCGTCGAGCAGCTTGGGGACCGGATTACCTTTGCAGAGGATGCCGAATGATGTCGGATGCATTCGTCGAGGTTCAGAATGTCGCCAAGCGCTGGAATGGGCAGCTTGGGGTCGCGGACGTTTCCCTGTCGATCCCGCGCGGGTCCTTTGTGGCGCTGCTCGGCCCGTCCGGTTGCGGAAAATCGACCACGCTGCGGCTTCTCTCGGGATTGGAATTGCCAGATGAAGGGCGGATCATCATTGACGGCAAGGACGTGACCACGGCGGCACCCTCCGAGCGCAATCTGTCGATGGTGTTTCAGTCCTATGCGCTCTTTCCACATCTCAGCGTGGCGGAAAATGTGGTGTTCGGCCTCAAGGTGCGCCGGGTGCCCGCCGCCGAGCGGCGCGCGAAGCTGGCGCGCGCGCTCGAAATCACCGGGCTCTTGGGCTATGAGGCGCGCAAGCCGGGCGCGTTGTCAGGGGGGCAACGGCAGCGCGTGGCCCTCGCCCGCGCCATCGTGGCAAATCAGCCGCTTTGCTTGATGGATGAGCCGCTGTCGAACCTTGATGCCAAGCTGCGCGCGTCTGTGCGCAAGGATATCAAGAAGCTGCAACTCGATCTTGGGATCACCGTCGTCTACGTGACCCATGATCAAACCGAAGCCATGAGCATGGCCGATATCGTCGTGTTGATGAAGGACGGGCGCATCCAGCAGACCGGCGCGCCCGAGGATCTGTACTACCGCGCCGCCAATACCTTTGTCGCCGAATTCGTGGGCGCGCCGCCGATGGCGCTGATTGACGGCGCAGCGCTGCCCGGTTTCGAGCAGGCGACCAAGATCGGCCTGCGCGCAGAGAGCCTGCGTTTGGCTGCGCCGGGCAAGGGGCGTCTGACGTGCCGCGTTTCCGAATGTGAATTCTTGGGGTCCGAGACCTTCGTGGGGCTGACCCATCCCGGTGCGAATGGGTTGGTGATCGCAATGCCGGGATTGCGGAACATTCCGGCCGGAGACACGCTCGACATAGATTTCGCCGATGATGACCTGCATTTCTTTGACGTAGAGGGAAACAGGCTTCGGCATCCGAATGGCGTGACGGTGTGACGTCACGTTGGAAAGACCGTCTTTAATTCTTGGGAGAAAATCATGAATACTATCAGAAAGATCACTCTGGCAACCGCTTTGGCGACGCTGACCGCCGCGCCGGTGGCCGCGCAAACCGAGTTGACGATGTATTACCCGATTGCGGTGGGCGGTGCGCTGACCGAGGTTGTTGATGGCATCGCCGCCAAATTCGAAGAGGCCAACCCAGACATCAAGGTCAATGCGATCTATTCGGGCAATTACGATGACACGCGCGTGCGCGCGCTTTCGGCCCTTGCCTCGGGAGAGCCTGCGCAATTGGCGGTGATGTTTTCCATCGACGCCTATGACCTGATCGAGCAGGAAAAGATTGTGGCCTTCGAGGATATCGAAGGCGTGGACCAAGGCTGGCTCGACAGCTTCTATCCCGCGCTGATGGCCAATGGCCGGATCGAGGGCAAGACGTGGGGCATCCCGTTCCAACGCTCGACCATCGTGGCCTATTACAACAAGGACATGTTCCGCGCCGCGGGCCTTGATCCTGAGGCCCCACCGGCGAGCTGGGACGAGATGGTCAGCATGGGCAAAGCCCTGACCAAGGATGGCACCTACGGGCTGATGATCCCCTCGACCGGCTATCCCTATTGGATGTTTCAGGCGCTCGCCATCCAGAACGGCAAGGAGCTGATGTCCGGCGACGGGCTCGAAACCTATTTCGACGATCCGGCCGTCGTCGAGACACTGGAATTCTGGAAATCGCTCTCGACCGAGCATGGCATCATGCCCGAAGGCACGGTTGAATGGGGCACGCTGCGTCAGGCCTTTCTCGAAGGGCAGACCGCGATGATGTGGCATTCCACCGGCAACCTGACGGCGGTCAAGAACGAAGCCAAATTTGATTTCGGGGTGTCGGTGCTTCCGGCGAATGAGCGGCCCGGTTCGCCCACCGGCGGGGGCAATTTCTATGTCTTCGAGGACACCACAGACGAAGAGCGCGCCGCAGCCCTCAAGCTGATCGCGTTCATGACAGCGCCCGAACAGGCCGCCGAATGGTCGATCGCGACCGGCTATATGGGCGTGTCGCCTGCGTCCTATGAAACGGACGCGCTCAAGGCCTATACCGCAGAGTTCCCGCCCGCACTGGTGGCGCGCAACCAGCTTGAAAACGCCGTTGCCGAATTCTCGACCTTCGAAACAGCGCGCGTGCGCGATGGGCTCAACAACGCCATTCAGGCGGCCTTGACGGGCAGCAAATCGCCCGCCGATGCACTGGCCGAGGCGCAGGACGCCGCCGAGCGGCTATTAAAAGACTACCGCTGATCCGTCGACCGCTCCGGCGGTTCGCCGGCGTCGGGCATCCGCCCGGCGCCGGCATATGACAAGGTAAAAGGCCGAACATGGCAAGTCACGTGAACACCGAACGCCGCAGACAGGCGATATACGGATGGCTCATGCTGTCGCCTGCCGCGATCCTGCTCGCGACATTTGCCTTTTATCCGTCCTTGGCGACGCTCTGGACCAGCATTTTCAGCCGGGACACGCGGCGCAAGCCCAGTGAATTCGTGGGCACAGAGAATTACACCGACCTCTTCGCCGATCCAACCTTTTGGAAGGTGGTGACGAACAACCTGATCTATGCGGGTGCTACGATTCCCATTTCCATCGCGATTGCCCTTGGCATGGCGCTTTGGGCCAATTCCAAGATCCCCGCACGCGGCTTTGTGCGCACCGCCTATTTCACGCCCACCGTGCTGCCGATGATCGCCGCCGCAAATCTGTGGCTGTTCTTCTACACGCCGGGATTGGGTGTTCTGGATCAGATCGGCGCGCTCTTTGGTCTGCCGTCTGTCAATTGGCTGGGCCAGCCGGAAACCGCACTTTGGGCGGTGATCATCGTGACGATCTGGAAAGAGGCGGGGTTTTTCATGATCTTCTATCTCGCCGCCCTTCAGACCATTCCCGAAGACCTCAAAGAGGCCGCCGATATCGAGGGGGCGAGCCGCTTTACCTACACGCGGCGGATCGTGCTACCGCTCCTGATGCCGACCACGCTCTTCATCATGGTCAACGCCCTGATCAACTCGGTCAAGCTGATCGACCACCTCTTTATTCTGACCAAGGGCGGCCCGAACGACGCCTCAAAACTGATCCTCTATTACATCTGGGAAATGGCATTCGCCTTTTTCGATGCACCGCAGGCAGCGGCGATGACAATCCTTGTGCTGTTGGTGCTTGGCCTCGTGGCGGGGATCAAGTTCACCATTCTCGATAAACGGACCCATTACCAATGAGCGGCCTGTCCCGACATCTCGAGACCTTTGGCGCGCTGCTTCTGGCCGTAATCTGGATCTCGCCGCTGGTATTCGCCTTCTGGGCCGCGTTTCACACGACCTCGGACGCGGTGAATTTCAACGTCGCCGCCCCATGGACGATGGACAATTTCCGCACCGCTTGGGCCGGTGCGCCGTGGCTCAAGTATTTCCTCAACACGTTCCTTCTGGTGACGGTCATCCTGATCGGACAGTTCTTTGTCACGACGCTGGCCGGGTTCGCCTTTGCTCAGGTGCGGTTTCCGGGGCGCGATGTCGTGTTCATTCTGGTGTTGATGCAGCTTTTCATTCTGCCCGAAGTGCTGATCGTCGAGAATTACGTGATGATCTCGCGCCTTGGTCTCTTCGATACGATCCTCGGGGTGGGCATGCCCTATATGGCGTCTGCCTTTGGCATTTTCCTGATGCGTCAGGCCTTCAAGGGCGTGCCGATTGAATTGCACGATGCGGCCCGTGTCGAGGGCTGCGGCTGGTTCGGCATCCTTTGGCGGGTCTATGTGCCCCTCGCGCGGCCCACCTATCTCGCCTATGCGTTGGTGTCGGTCTCGACCCATTGGAACAACTTTCTCTGGCCGCTCATTGTCACCAACTCACCCGACACAAGGCCCCTGACCGTGGGGCTGTCGATCTTTGGTGCGCCCGAGAATGGCGTGAACATCAGCGTGATCTCGGCGGCAACACTCATGTCCGTGGCCCCCTTGTTGGTCGCCTTCCTCGTCTTTCAACGACAGTTTGTGCAGGCATTTCTGCGCACTGGGATCAAATAGAGCATGGCGCGTTTTCTCCACCTGTCGGATCTTCATGTTGTCCCCGAGGGTCAGTTGGTCTCCAGTCAGCTCGACACAGCCCGCCTGTTGCGCCTGGCCATAGACACGCTCACCACACGGCTTGATGCGATTGGGCCAGTTGATGCGGTTCTTGTGACCGGGGATATCAGCGATGATGGCAGCACCGAGAGCTACGAGATTGCGCGCCGGGACTTAATGCGACTGGGACACAGGCTGCTTGTGGTGCCGGGCAATCACGATGGTCGAGAGACATTCAGAGCCGCGTTTTCCGACCTGCCCGAGATGCGGCCAACCGGCCTGATCGACTGGATCGCCGATATCGGGGACACGCGCGTCATCGGCCTTGATACGCTGATCGAAGGCAAGGGCGGCGGCGTTTTGCGCGACGAAAGCCTCGCGCTCTTGTCCGAGGCTCTGTCCACGGCAGGAGGCAGACAGACACTGGTTGCGCTGCATCATCCACCGCTGCAGACCGGACTCCGGTTCATGGATGCTATCGGTCTTGAAAATCCCAACGCTCTAAGGATTGTTCTGGATCAGCATGATGCGCCGGTCCGGGTGCTCGCGGGTCATGTGCACGGCGTCTATCATGGGCTTCTGGGACGACATCCGGTTGTGACGGCCCCGTCCTGCTGTAGTGCATTCGCTCTGGACCTGCGCGAGGATGCGCCGGTTGGGTTCATGACAGGTCCGACGGGATGCGCGCTGATCGACACGGGTGCCGGTGGGGTTTGGACCGAATTGCCGTTGCGCCATGGCGAGGGCCCGTTTCGGTTCTGAGATGGCGCGGTCGCAGACCGGCATCGGCTCTATCGATGCGGCCGACACCTCAAGCGGATATGTAACGTCCCCCTGAACGAAGACGTGGCAAGAGAGGTTTCCGGGCGGCGTGCGCAAATCAAAGGATAAGAGCTTTCCGGTCGTTCAACGAAAACCGGAAAGCTCAAAGAGGGTTGCCGAACGATCAGAACAAGAAATCTGCGGCGTCGATTTGGTCCGCATCAAGGCCTGCAAGCAGGATGCTGCCCCCGGTGCCAGTGATCACAGCCCCCTCGCCGGTGTCCGTAATTGTGAGATCCGAGAAACTCAGCCCCCCCTCGAAGACCAGCAGATCAACCCCGTCCTGAAAGTCGCTCACTGTATCGGCACCATCAGAACTGGCAAAGACAAACACATCCGCGCCAAATCCTCCGGTCAGCACATCGTTGCCCTCACCGCCGCGCAACGTGTCCGCTCCGGCTCCACCGTCCAGGGTATCGTTGGCCCCGCCCCCAAACAGGAGGTCATCACCAAGACCGCCCTGAAGCAGGTCAGCACCCAGTCCTCCGTCAATACTGTCGTCGCCTGCCCCACCGTCGATGTCGTCCCGGCCTGCGCCACCGTTGAGTGCGTCTTGTCCGTCTCCACCCAGAATCGTGTCATGGCCGATGCCGCCGTTGACGCTATCGTCACCACCGCCAGCGGCAATCACGTCGTCCCCAGAGCCGGCATGTATCGAATCCACTCCAACTCCGCCGCCAATCGTGTCGTTACCGCTGGCACCAAAGATTGTATCGGCCCCGGCTCCGCCTGCGATCCAATCGTCACCCGCCCCGCCCTTCAAAAGATCGTCGCCTTGTCCGCCAGCCACGCCGTCATTGCCGTCACCGCCGTAGAGACTGTCGTTGCCCGAGCCTCCCCGGAGAACATCGTCCCCCTCACCGCCACCGATCACATCGTTCCCGGTGTCCGCCGTTAGGACATCGTCACCGCTGCCCCCAGCAAGGAAATCATCATCCAGTCCGCCGCCAAGCGTATCGTTCCCGGTCCCGCCATTGAGCGTGTCCGATCCAGACCCACCACCGAGACTGTCATTACCGTCCTCGCCCAGCACCATATCATTGCCTGAGCCGCCGCCCAGCGTGTCATCCCCGTTGCCACCGAACATGGTATCGTCACCGGCGAGACCGTTGAAAATATCTGCTCCAACGCCCCCGACGATCGAGTCAGGACCCGGTGTAGCGATGGGTTGCGAGGTGTCGTTCTCCTCGACATCGGTGATGGTCAACAACAGCCCCACCGTATCTTCTACACCTGTTCCGAGTGTGGGGTCGTTCACCGTAACACTGACCTGCAACTCTGCATCACTCTCGAAATCCAGCGCTGCACCAGCCGCCAGAAAGAGCTCTGCACCTTCGATTTCAAACAGCGCCGCATCTGCGCCCAAGAGGCCCAAAACCGCCTCGCCAAGGCTATCATCGGTCACGATGATATCGGCCACCTTGATCCGATTGGATGTGTCGGCATCTTCCGGCAGGCTCATCAACACGTTGTTGAGCGCAACCGTCGGCGCATCGTTGACCGCCGTCACTGTCAGGCTGGCCGTGACCGCCTCGGTGGTCGCGGTGCCGTCAGTCACCGTGTAGGTGAATTCCGCCGCCCCGTTGAAATCCGCATCGGGCGTGAAGGTGACCGTGCCGTCGCCGTTGAGCACTGCCGTGCCGCCGGTGCCCGAGGTCACGCTGGCGATGCTCAGGGTGTCGCCGTCGACATCGCTGTCATTGCCAAGCAGATCCGCCGCCGCATAGGTGATCGCAGTATCCTCGGCCGTCGCGGTCAGCGTCTCGCCACTGGCAACCGGCGCATCGTTGACCGCCGTCACGTTGAGGCTGGCCGTGACCGCCCCGGTGGTCGCGGTGCCGTCGGTCACCGTGTAGGTGAACTCCGCCGCGCCGTTGAAATCCGCATCGGGCGTGAAGGTGACCGTGCCGTCGCCGTTGAGCACAGCCGTGCCACCGGTGCCCGAGGCCACGCTGGCGATGCTCAGCGTATCAACGTCGACATCGCTGTCATTGCCAAGCAGATCCGCCGCCGCATAGGTGATCGCGGTATCCTCTGCCGTTGCGGTCAGCACTTCGCCTGCCACCACCGGCGCATCGTTGACCGCCGTCACTGTCAGGCTGGCCGTGACCGCCTCGGTGGTCGCGGTGCCGTCAGTCACTGTGTAGGTGAACTCCGCCGCGCCGTTGAAATCCGCATCGGGCGTGAAGGTGACCGTGCCGTCGCCGTTGAGCACAGCCGTGCCGCCAGTGCCCGAGGTCACGCTGGCGATGCTCAGCGTATCAACGTCGACATCGCTGTCATTGCCAAGCAGGTCCGCCGCCGCATAGGTGATCGCAGTATCTTCGTTGGTGGCGGTCAGCGTCTCGCCGGTTGCCACCGGCGCGTCGTTGAGGCCGTTGAGTGTGATGGTGACTGTGGCGGTGTCGGTGCCATTGAGCGTATAGGTAAAGCTGTCCGTGCCCTGCGGAGTGGCACCGCCAGCCCCGCTCAAGGCTTCGAATGCACCGTTCGGATCATAAGAGAACGTGCCGTCGTCATTGACAAGCAAAAGAGCACCAGACGCAAGGGTCACCTGCGTTCCGACATCCGCAGCCTCTCCGTTGACCGCAGTAATGAGCAGTGAATCGTTTCCATCGACATCCGCCGTTGTGGGATTGGCATCGAACAGGCTGAGCCCGGCCCCGATTGCCGTCGCTTCGTCGGTCGTGAATGCGTCATCGGCTGCATCGGACAAGGTAAACTCGACCGCACCGGCCTCTAGCCCGCTACCGAGCAGCCGCACACCGCCATCAGCAGCAATCGAAAGGGTCTCGGCTCGATCCCCGTCGGCATCGGCATCCGCCGTATCAAGCGGCAGATAGGCGACATCGCCAGCATTGATCAGCACCGAGCCAATCTGCGGCGCAAGGGTTTGGACCGGACCGCCATTGTCGGCCAACGCCCCAAGACCGAGATCGGCAACATTCGTCAGGTTGCCCGCACCATTGGTAATACTCGGAGCGTCCTTGAAAACGCTGTTATAGGCAGAGGCCAGAGAGCCGCCAACAATTCCATCAACCGCCGAATTGTAGATGTTGACTGTACCGGCGGCGAACACCGCCGTATCACCCTGCAGGGTACTGTTCGTAATCGACAACTGACCGGCGATGGCCCCGACACCGTTCAAGCCAACACCGCCGGTTTCGGTGTTCCCGGTCACCGTGACATTGAACAGGGTTCCGATACCATCGGCACCCGAAACTTCAAGGGCAGTGACGTATTGCGACGCGTTGCCAGTGAAGGTCGAATTGACGACGTTGGCGGTGCCGTAAATCGTCATGCCACCCGCGGCAAGGTATGATGCCGAGTCGCGGACCGTGGAATTCACCAAGGTCATGCTTGTGTCCGCGCCCGAAAATATGGCACCGCCGCGGTCTTCAGCCGTGAAGCCGTTGGTGATGTCGAGGCTTCGCAATTCCGCGCTGTTGCCCGCCCCAGAGATCATAAAGACCCGGCTGGCATCGTTGCCGCTGATCGTAATGTCGGCGGCCAGATCCCCGTCAATATCCCCATTGATTATGACACCATCGGCGTCGGTCAACTCGAGGACGCCTTGCGTCAAGACAAGCGTGCCCCCAGCCAGCGACGCGTCGAATGTGACGGTGTTTTCTCCCGCCAGACTGTCGGCAAAGGCGATGGCTTCGCGCAGCGAGATAACACCGTCGAACTCGTCAACGACATCGTCGAGCGTGGTGACAACCAACTTGGACAGATCCGGTGTAAGTTCAAACGCGCCAAGATCGCGCGCGCTGCCGTTGGTGTTCACAAAATTCGAATCGTCAAAGGCTTCAATGCCGCGCGCGTCCGTTGTCGGCGCACCCGCAGTCGCTTGGTCAATTGCGGGGTTGGTCGGATCATCGAGAAGAGCGACCGTTTCAAGACCGCCGCCATTGTCCGCGAGCAGACCGCCGCCCGTGACAGGGTCAACGGCAGCAAAGATCTCCGCAGATGAAAAGCCGCTGACGATAGAGTTGACGGTGTTGGTGGTTGCTCCGGCCTCGGTGACAATGTCACCGCCGCTGTTGCCGATCACGATCGAATCCGTGATCGTGAGAGTCCCGTCATAATTTTGGATCCCGCCTCCGGTCGTGGCCGAGTTTCCAGTAATCGTGACATTCGTCAGCGTTGAGGGGCCATAGCTGTACATCCCACCGCCGCCAGCATTGCTGGTATTGCCACTGATCGTGACATTGGTAAGCGTTGCCTCGCCGATGCTCGTCAATCCACCTGCGGAAAATCTGGTGCTGTTGGAAACGTTATTGGAAATTGTGGCATTCGAGAGAATGATGGTCCCAAAGCTGAAAATACCGCCGCCATATTCCGCAAAATTGTCACTGATCGTCCCGTTCCGAAAGTCGAACGTGCCGCTCGACACATAAACAGCGCCCCCGGCGTTGTCTGGACCACTGGTGCCCGGCGGGTTCCCGTTCACCAGGTTAACGCCGTTGATGATGGCCGTGCTGTCATCCTGCCAGAAAATGCGGCTCTGATTGTTCCCATCGAGCGTCACATCCGCTGTGCCATCCCCATCAACGTCCCCGTCGATTGTCACATCTGATGTCAGAACCAGATGCGTTCCAGCGAGCGTGATCGTTCCGCCGGTCTCAAACGCGTCCCCCGTTTCGGATGCGAAAACAATGGTATCTGCGCCGGGATTTGCCCCTTCGTCATTGGCAAGAGCCAAAGCTTCGCGCAGGGATAGCCCGGTGCCACCAGGTGTACCAACGCTCGCACCGACGTCATTTTCGTCCTCAAGAGTCGTGACTGTAAAGGTGGCCATGGGTAATTCTCTTTCTTAATTTTAGGCAACGCGCGCGCGAGCGCGTGTCGGGTATTGCGATTGGGATGTGATGCACAAAAAAGCAGAACTCGAGAGACTGTCACTAAAATAAAGAGACAAAGTCTCTACTCAATCTGATGTCAGAAAGCTGCGGCGCGGTTGCGCCGTCACCTTTGCAGGACCGGTATGAAGCGTGGCAAAGCCGAGTGCAATAGGATATCCATATCTCGATCCAAACCAAAATCTCGCTAAACCTACATCATTAAAATGGATGCGCAATACTATCTAAAGTGAGTATCCTGAGCATTCGTATTGGATATAAACCGATCAGAAACTGAGGCGCGCATAGTCCAATGCTTGCGCTTTTCCGAACGGGATGTGGCGGGTAAACCTTACTGTCTTAATCTTCCGCGACGGAGTTTTGCCACGTGACCGCAGACCGCGTGCCGCGCCTATCGTGACGCCTGCCAGACGGCGTGCCGCTCCGCCCTCAGAGTGGCCAGAGGAGCGGGATCAAGGCGCTCGCTAAAAGCCCGACACTCAGGTTGAGCGGAATGCCCACCCGCAGGAAATCCGTGAATTTATAGCCGCCGGGGCCGTACACAAGCGTATTGGTCTGATAGCCGATCGGCGTGGCAAAACTGGCGCTCGCCGCCACCATCACCGCCACCACGAGGGGGCGCGCATCGACCCCCATTGCATCCGCCAGCCCGATGGCAATCGGCGTGACCACCACCGCCACGGCATTGTTGCTGATGAGTTCCGTCAGAAACGAGGTCATGAGATACATCGCCCAGACCACAAAGAACCCCGGCAGCACCGACAACGTGGGCGCAATCCCCCCAACCAGCAATTCCACCGCACCCGAGGCTTGCAAGGCTGCGCCAATCGCCAGCATGGCAAAGATCAGCGCCAATAATTGACCGTCGATAAAGGAAAACGCCTCGTCGGCATCAATGCAGCGCGCCAAGAGCACGAGCGCCACCGCGATCACCGCAAGCGCCAGAATGGGCGCCACGCCCAGCGCAGCCAGCACCACGATGCCCCCCAGCGCCAGCACTGCCAGCGGCGCGTGACCACGCCGGAACGCCCGCGCCGACGGGTGCGAGACATCGACCATCTCCATCTCGCGCGAGAGGCGCTGAATATCCTCAGGCGCGCCCTCCAGCAGCAGCGTATCGCCCACCCGCACCACCAGTTCATCCAGTTGCCGCCCGATGTTCTGATTGCGGCGATGCACCGCCAGCGGATAGACACCAAAGCGTCGCCGTAACCGCAACGCGCCCAAGGACCGCCCGACCATCTTGCAGCCCGGCGTGATCAGCACCTCGACCGTCGTCGTTTCGACCGCCGAGACCTGATCGACCCGCTTCAGGCTCTTGTTGCGCTGCAGGCTCAAAAGCTCGGTCATCTGCGTGCGCAGCACCACCCGGTCGCCCACCTGCAAAGTCACCCCCACCAGATTGCGACGCAGCGATTGATCGCCCCGAATCACGTCAATGAGCCGCACACCATCGCGCTTAAAGAGCTGCACCCCGGTGACTTCACGGCCAATCAGGTTGCTTTCGGGCGGGATCACCGCTTCGGTAAAAAATTTCATCTTGGAGCGGTCCGACAAGAGATCGGCCATGCTGTCACGCGCAGGCAAGAGAAACGGACCGAAAAAGCGCAGATAGATCGCCCCCCAGAGCACCAGCACGATACCGAGCGGCGTCACCTCAAAAATCGTGAATGGGGCCATGCCCGCCGCACGGGCCACACCATCGACCAAGAGGTTGGTCGAGGTGCCGATCAGCGTCGTGGTGCCCCCAAGGATCGCGGCATAGCTCAGCGGAATTAGCAACTTGGAAGCAGGCATCTTGAGACTGCGCGCCAATTGGACAAAGACCGGGATCATCACCACAACCACCGGCGTGTTGTTCATAAAGGCCGAGCCGACGACAACCGCCAGCAAAAGCATCCCGATGGCCAGACGCGGGCTATCCTTGGCCTGCCGTTCTGCCAGCGACGTAAAGGCATCCAGCGCGCCAGTGCGCACCAACGCCCCCATGACGATGAACATCGCTGCAATCGTCCAGGGCGCAGGGTTTGAGAAGACATCAAGCGCCGTGCCATAGGGCAGGACACCCAGCGCCAAAAGCACCGCCACCCCAGCGATGGCCACAACTTCGGTTGGATAGACCTCGCGGACAAAGAGCACGAACATCGCCAGTACGACGACCAGCGTCAACACCGCCTGTCCGGTCTGGGAGACGCCTAAAATCTCAATCACTTACTATGCCCTCTTCTGGTCCCGCACCAGTTTCCACGATCCCGAATGACGCGGCAAGCGTGATCTGTCAGGCACGCGCAAGAGAGGAACAACAGGATCGGTAGCTGTGGTCGTTTGCCTGCATTTGTTGCGCATGCCGCCCGATCAGGGGCCCGCCTGTTCCAACCGCCCGCCTTGGCGCACCATTTCGATCCGCGTGGCATGCCCAGTGGCATCATCGGTTTCGATATAGACGCCCGACACCGTCACGGCCCCCAATGCGGGGGTAAAGCGCTCTTTGGTCATGCCGGTGACAAAGCGGCGCATCGGTTCGGCCTTGTCCATGCCGATCACGCTCAGGTAATCGCCGCACATGCCCGCATCACCCTGAAACGCGGTGCCGCCGGGCAGGATCTGCGCATCCGCCGTGGGAATATGCGTGTGCGTGCCCACCACAAGGCTCGCGCGCCCATCGCAGAAATGGCCCATCGCCATTTTCTCGGATGTCGCCTCGCAATGCATGTCGACAATCGCGGCCTGCACGGCACCGCCCAAAGGGTGCATGCGCAGGATCGGATCAATCGCCGAAAACGGATCGTCATAGGCCCGACGCATAAAGACATTTCCCAACACCTGCGCCACCAGCACCTTGCGCCCGCGCCCGTCGGTGAAAACGCGGTGTCCCCGCCCCGGTGCCGCTTTGGCATAGTTGAGCGGGCGGATGATCCCGCCTTCACGCTCTGCCGCCTGCATCATGTCCTTTTGGTCAAACGCATGATCGCCCAGCGTCACGCAATCCGCGCCCGCCGCGAAAATATCCTTGGCATGCGCCGCCGTCAGCCCCATGCCGCCCGAGGCATTCTCACCATTGACGACCACGAAATCGAGTTTCCACGCTGCGCGCAGCTTGGGCAGTCGATCCGCCACCGCTGCACGCCCCGCGCGCCCCATTACATCACCGAGAAACAGTATTTTCATGGAAATCGGTGTTAGGCCGCTGCCACGCCAAGGGCAAGAGCCAATGCGCGGCCTCACCTGCCGCGATAGGTCGCACAGCCAAACGGCGAGAGCAACAGCGGCACATGGTAATGCGACGCCTCGGTCACCCGGACAGGCGATCACCCTGCATCGCGGCACTTGGCACGGAGTGCTGACGCCGCTCTCTGACCCCGGTCTCTTTGCCGTTCTGGATCGGATCCGACCGGGCGCAAATCTCGAAGAATACTGGTTCGACGCGCCCTATACCGTGTCCGCGTGATCAGCCGCCGCATATCTCCTGCAGGCGCAGCCAATCGGCATCGCTGAGCAGAGGCGGCGGTGGCGCGGTGCCGGCATAGGGGTCCGCCTCGATCAATTCGACTGTGGACTCCCCTGTGATATCAACCGCATAGGCATAGGGCCGTGCGCGCACTTGCCAGTGGGCAAACCCGGCCAGCATCGCCTCTGTTGCGACCGGCTCGGGCGGTTCGGTCATCAACCGCTCGGCATGCGCGCGCAACAGATCATCGGGCAACACGCCCGTCGCCAAGAGCCGCAGCGACGCCGACAGTCCGCCCTCCTCAAGGATCTTTGCCAGTGGATCATGCGCCTCGGCGCGCAGATGGGCGGCGATGATATGGCCCGCGACCACATCCGGCTCAGTATGGTCCTCAACCAGATTGGCATTGATCAGGACCACACCCCCCGGCACCCGCAACGCCCCCTCGATGCCGCCGCGCACCATCAAGAACCGCGCCTCACCGCGTCGGGGCGGCAACCGCCGCGCCAGTTGCGCCAAGGCGGCCTCCCCACCCGGACCATCGCAGACCGGGCCCGTCACCCGTTGCAGATGCCCCAGCAGCGCCTGACCGATTTCAACCCGCTTGACCATCGGCACCACGCCCAACGCATGGTCCCGCGCCGCACCGGGCAACCAAAACAGCACGAGCGCCGCCACCGCCGCAAGGCTCGTCAGCACGCCGACAAACCGCAACCGTCCCGGCCGTGGCCGCTGACGCTCCACGACGCCGCGCAGCTTTTCGATGGCCGCGATCATCTCGTCTTCATTCTCGGCCAGCTCCAGTGTCTCACCGGGGTCGCCATCGGGATGATAAATCGCGGGCCGATGCCCCGGATTGGCGCGCGCAACCGCCGCAATCGACCAATGTGCCTGCACCCGGTCGCGCATATCGGTGATGGTCAGCGTCGCCTCGCCGACTGACACGACCACATCGACCCGCTGCGCTGTCGGCTCTGCCCGCCACAGGCCCGCCGCCTCAAGCCGCTGATATTTGGTCAGTGCCGTCTTTTTCATGGTCCGGGGGCTGCCTGCCTCTATTTTCGGCACGCTAGCACGTCGGAGCCAAGGCGGGCAATCGCAAGAGTGCGGCGTCAATACTCCTGATTGAGCGCGTCAGCAGCGGGAATTTCCCGTTCCCTCCGGGCGATATACTCCAACAGCGCCTCATTCACACCGGGATCAAGCCGCGGCTCGACATAGCCCTCCAACATCCGCCGCGCATGGATCAGCGCCCGCTCTGTCGTGTCCTTGGACCCATCCGCCACCCATTGCTCGATCGAGTTGTTGTCAAAGAGGTCCGGCATAAAGAACGCCGTCTGGAAGTTCTCCTGCGTATGCGGATGTCCCAGATAATGCCCCCCCGGTCCGACATCGGGGATTGCGGCCAGCGCCGCGTCGAAATCGCCCCATTGCGGCCCCTCGGCCATGCGATACGCCATGGCGCATTGTTCGGCATCGACCACGAATTTCGCCACCGAACAATGCATCCCCGCCTCATTCCAGCCCGCCGAATGCCAGATGTAATTCGCCCCGGCATGGATCACCGCCGAGAGGGTCGTGGCCGATTCATAGCCCGCCTGCGCGTCTAGCGTCTTGGCCCCGCCCAACGTGTTAGACGTGCGCCACGGGACGCCGTAGAACCGCGCCATCTGACCGATCATGAAATTCATCAGACTGATCTCTGGCGTCCCCGCCATCGGCGCGCCGGATTTCATCGACACCGTGGACAGGTAATGCCCATAGATCGCGGGACAGCCCCGGCGGATGATCTGCGTATAGGCCAGCGCACTCAGCGCCTCGGCATTGAGCTGCGCCACGGTGGCGGGCACGCTCGCGGGCGTATTCGCCCCGCCAAGGACAAAGGGCGAGCAGAGCACCGGCTGGTTGCGGCGGCAAAAAGCCCGCATCGCCCCCAACATGGTTTCGTCCCACACCAGCGGCGAATTGCCGTTGCAATTGCCCGTCGTCACCGGGTTCTGCTCCATGAACTCCGCCCCAAACAGGATGGCGCACATCTCCATCACATCTTCGGCGTTCTTGGGGCTGGTGGTCATGCCCATAAAGGTCTTGTCCGAGTATTTCATCGACGAATAGGTGATGCGCAAATGCCGCTGGCTGATCGGGTGATCATAGGGCTCCACGATATGGTGCGCGCTCGAATGCAGCGCGGGCATCATGTGGCTCAGCTTGTGAAACATCGCCAGATCCGCCAGCATCGGGTTGCGGCGCACATCGTCAAGATCACGCAAGTAGGGCGCCCCCGTCATCGGCACAAAGATCGAATGCGGCCCGCCAAGGCGCACGTTCTTGCCCGGATCACGGGCGTGATAGGTGAAATCCGACGGGATCGTGGCAATCAGGTCGCGGATCAGGCCGCGGTCGGGATAGACCATCTCGCCCACCACCTTGGCCCCAACCCTGCGCCAATCCTCCAGCGCGATGGGATCGCGGAACTGCACCCCGACGTTCTCGAGAATATCCATCGAGGCGGCGTCGATCCGTTCAACCTGCGATCCGTCCATCACCTCACAGACGGGGATAGTCCGGGTCAGGCCGGGCAGCATCTCGACCTTGGGGGCGCTGCGAATGGCGCGCCGGGCACTGCGTCCACCGATGCGCATACGGGGGGCTGTTTCTAGGGTCATCTGCGATCTCCTTTGAGAGAGATCGTCGGTCATCCACAGCCGCGCGGCCTGCAGTTTTGCGAAACCCTTTTGCAGAAAGCGACATAAACCTTATATCGCAGTAGAGAGCTTGACCCCCGGCGCATGATAGAGCTGCAGCAATCCGATGACTTGCGCCTGCCTCCAACTTTGGCGCGTGACCAAAAGTGCCGCCCCTCCCACCGGCATCTGCAACGCATCGGCGACCGCCTTTGGGGCATCTATCGCCTCAATCTCGATCGTGGCCCGCGTCAAAGGGGCATTATGCAATAGCCATTCATCGACCGGGGTCCGTTCCAAGACCTCCGCCTCCAGCCCCGGCATCGCCGCTGGCACAAGCCAGCGATGCTCCAACTGGTGCGGCACGCCATCGGCAAGATAGAGCGCCGCGACGAACATAACCGCACCCGCTGGGCCCAATCCCAAACGCGCACTTACCACCCTCGGCGGCATCCCGATGTGACACGTCAACAACCGGTAGCTCGCGACTTTACCACTCTTGCGGATCGCATCGGCGATGATCGGCACCTCCAACGGGGCCTTGCGCACCGGATTGGCGGAAACGGTCGTTCCCCCCTTGCGTCGCCGCTCCAGAAATCCCGCCGTCGCCAGGTCGCGCAGCGCCCGCCCCACGGTGGAACGGGTGCAGCCATACTGCGTCGCAAGTTCCACCTCGCGCGGGATGCTGTCGCCGGGTTTCCAGACGCCCGTCTGAATCCGCGCCAAAAGATCGCGGCGAATATCCGTCCATTCCAGCCGGGAACCAGGTCCGCTCACATCAGCGCCTGCAATTGCTGCTGGACAGCGCGGAACCGTGCAACAATCGCGTCGCGGTTGACATGCGCCCCCTCTCGGACAACATGCCGTCCCGCCGCCCAGACCTCGCGGATGGCGCGGTGATCGCCGGCAAAAATCAGCGTATCAAGCGTCATATCGCCCACGCGCCCCGCCAGATCGGGCTGCTGCCCATCCAGCGCCACCAAATCCGCCCAAAGCCCCGGCGCAATCGCACCGCTTGCGCGCCCGGCCGCCTGCGCGCCCCCGGTCGCGGCCCCCTCCCACAGCACACGACCCGTCGACTGTGCCTGTGTGGCCAGAACCGCGCGCCCACGGTCGCGCAGACGCTGCGAATACTCAAACCCCCGCAATTCCTCGACCAGCGAAATGCGGATATTGGAATCGCTTCCCACACCGAATCGTCCGCCCTGCGCCAGATACCGCGCCCCGTCGAAAATCCCATCGCCCAGACTGGCCTCGGTGATCGGGCAGAGACCCGCCACAGCCCCGGTCTGCGCTAATCCCGTCGTTTCCTCCGGGGTCATCTGCGTGCAATGGATCAGACACCACCGCTCGGACACCGGCGCGTTTTCCAAAAGCCACGTCACCGGGCGTGCGCCCAGCGCCGCCTCAACCTCGACCACCTCTTCGTCCTGCTCGGCCAGATGCATATGGATCACCCGGTCGCCCGCCAATTCTGCGCAAAACGCCAGATCCTCGGGCTGCACCGCGCGCAGGGAATGGGGCGCAACGCCAATACCGCTATCGGCGCTGAGGCCCGCCACCGCCTTGACCGAGGCGTCAAAGAGCGCGGCGAATCGGTCCGGATCATTGCCGAACCGCCGCTGTCCCGGCGCCAGCGCGCGCCGGTCAAGCCCGCCATAGCGATAGAGCACCGGCAACAGCGTAAGACCGATGCCGGTCTCTTCCGCCGCCGCACAATGCCCCTGCGCCATTTCCGCCAGATCGTCATAGGGCGTGCCATCCGGCTGATGGTGCAGGTAATGAAACTCTGCAATGGCGGCATATCCCGCCTCGAGCATTTCCATCTGCACCATCGCGGCAATCGCGCGCGCATGCTCGGGTGTCAGGTGCTCCAGAAACCGGAACATCAACCGCCGCCACGTCCAGAACGTGTCGCGCGGATCAGGCCCGCGCGCCTCTGTCATCCCCGCCATGGCGCGTTGAAACGCATGCGAATGCAGATTGACCGGCGCAGGCAAGAGCGTATCCACCTGCTGCCCCTGCGGCGCGGCATCGGGTGTGACAGAGGCGATCCGCCCCTCCGCATCCAGCCTGAGACATACGTTCTTCGCCCATCCGTCGGGCAAGAGCGCCTGCCGCGCCCAAATGATCCGCTCCATCGCTATCTTCGCCTTGACTCTGTTAATATGCTTAATCATATTTTTGGCACGGGTAGCTCAAAAAGGAAAGAACCAAGTGCAGGACAGCGTCACGAGCACAGCAGAGACCAGCATTGTCTCGGTCCAGTCGGGCGACAGCCCGCTCGTGCTGGCGATTCCGCATGCGGGCACCGACCTGCCCCCAGAAATTTCGGCGCAGCTCAACGAGACCGGGCGCGGCCTCAGCGATACGGATTGGCATATCGACCGGCTCTATGCTGACCTCGTGCCGGGGGCGAGCGTGGTCTCGGCCCGTTTTCATCGCTATGTCATCGACGCCAACCGCGACCCCTCGGGTGCCAGCCTCTATCCCGGTCAGAACACCACAACGCTGGTGCCGCTCACGGATTTCGACGGCACGCCCCTCTGGACCACGCCCCCGACCGAGGCCGACACCGCCCAGCGCCTCGCGCAGTTTCACGCGCCCTATCACGCCGCCCTCAGCGCCGAGATTGCGCGCATCCATGCGCTATATGGATTTGTCTTTATCTATGATTGCCACTCGATAAGATCGGAAATTCCCTTTCTTTTCGACGGACGCTTGCCGGATTTCAACATCGGCACCAATAACGGGACAACCTGCGCACCGGCCCTCGCCGCTCTGGCAGAGCGCCACTGCACCGCCGCCTCCGGCTACACGACCATCACCAACGGACGGTTCCGCGGCGGCTGGACCACGCGGCATTATGGCCGCCCCGAGGCTGGATTTCACGCCATCCAGATGGAACTGGCGCAAGCCACCTACATGCACGAAGCGCCCCCTTGGGCCTATGACCCGGACCGCGCCACGCGGCTGCGCGCCGTGCTGGGACCGATGCTGCGCGACATCGCAGCGCTCGATCCCACCGATACGACCCTCACGACCGATTAACCAACAAGGAGCGATCCGAATGAAACTCACCAAATCCCTCTGCGCCCTCGCGCTGTCGGCTGTGGCCCTCGCGGCCCCGGCCACGGCACAGGACCGCGTCTTTGTCGGCATCGCCACAGGCGGCACCGGCGGCACCTATTATCCGCTGGGCGGCATGCTGGCACAGCTGATCTCGAACACCGCCGAACTCGAAGGCCGCCGCATCTCAGCCACCGCCGAAACCGGCAATGCCTCGGTCGCCAACGCGGGTCTCTTGGCCAAATCCGAGATCGAGACCGCCTTTGTCGCCGCCGACATCCTCGACGCCGCCTACAAGGGCACCAACCAGTTCGAAGGCAATGGCGCCGACAATCTGCGCGCCCTCGGCTCGCTCTATCCCGAAACCGTGCAGCTTGTGGCCCGCAAAGAGGCCAATATCGCGAGCTTTGCCGATCTGGCGGGCAAATCCGTGTCCTCCGGCTCACCCGGCTCTGGCCAGTGGCAGCTCTTGGGCGATCTGCTCGCCGCGCATGACATGACGCGCGAGTCGGTGTCCGAGGATTTCTCGTCCTTTGCCCAGTCGGCGGACAAGATCAAGGACGGCAATCTCGACGCCTCGCTGATCACCGCAGGCACGCCCACCTCGTCGATCACCGAACTGGCCAACGGCCATGACATCACCGTCGTGCCGCTGACCGGCCCGTCGATTGCCAAACTGCAAGAGGTGCAACCCTACTACGCCAGCGCGATCCTGCCCGCAGGCTCGTATCGCGGCATTGACGCGGATGTCGAAACCCTCGCCGTGCGCGCGATCTGGGCCACCCATGCCGATCTCGACGAGGATATCGCCTATGCGATGGTCAAGGCGCTCTATGAGAACACCGAGACACTGGCGCAGGTGCATGTGATGGGCGGGCAAATCTCGCTGGAAACGGCGCTGGAATCGATCTCGATCCCGCTGCATCCGGGTGCAGAACGTTACTACCGCGAACAAGGCCTGATCAAGTGACACGGACCGGCTGGCGCGGACTGACCGCGCTGGCAGCGGTCATATTATGTGCGGGGGGCTCGCAAGCCCCCCGCGCCTGTTCCAACGGAATGCTCGCGGTGGTCGGGGTGCGCGATGGCCAAACCCGGATCGACCTGCCCGCGCAGGCCTTTACCCTCAAATGGCGGCATTCCGTCAGCCTGACCCCGGTCGAGGCGGATTACATCATAACTCCGGATGGCGGGATCGTGCAGACCGAGGAACGCTTTGTCGCGCATGGCCCCGGTATGGCCTATGACGGCAAAGGCTGGGTTCAGCGGGACGGGGCCATGGTCCTGCCGCTGGACCGCCCGGTGCCCCGGCTGATCCTGCGCACCGCGCCCGAACACGAAAACCGCCTGATTGTGGGCGACCAAATGATTGACCTGACCCGGTGGCCCGCCACCCCGCTCGAAATCCTGTCGCCCGACTGCAAGGAAGACTGACCATGACACACCCCGCACCCGACACCGGCCTCTCCAAAGCAGAGATGGAGGCGCTGGTTCGCAAATATGACAACGAGACCAATTTTCGCAATCTCGGCGGGATCACCGGACAGGTGGTGGCGCTCGCCTGCATCGTGCTCAGCCTGTTCCATATCTACACCTCGGGCTTTGGCCTTCTGAACGAGGTGATGCACCGCTCGGTGCACATGAGCTTTATCATGCCGCTGGTGTTCCTGCTCTTCCCGCGCATGCGCCCCGAGCGGCCGCTGCGCGCCTGGGGCTTCGGGCTGGCCTTTGCGGCGTTCTACGTCTTTCTCGGACTGCAACTCGCCAATGCGCTGTCAGACCAGATTCCGGGTGCCGCCCGCTGGGGTCTGATCGGTCTCAGCCTCTTGCTTGGCCTCACAGCCCTGCCCATCGACGGGCTGGGCGGACATGGCGACCGGCCTTCCATCGTGGACTGGCCGCTCGCCATCATCGGCTGCGCCTCCTCGCTCTATCTGATCGTCTTTTTCGACACGATCTTCATTCAGAACGTCGGCTTTCCACAGCCGCTCGATTACATCCTCGGGCTGTTCGCCATCATCATCGTGCTCGAGGCCGCGCGCCGCACCATGGGCGAAGTGCTGCCCGTGATCGGCACGCTGGCGCTGCTCTACGCGGTGTTTGGCCCCTACCTGCCGGGGGATCTGGCGCATCGCGGCTACAACATCATCCGTCTGGTCAATCACCTCTATCTCGGCACCGAAGGCATCTACGGCATCGCCATCGGCGTGGTTGCGACCTTTGTCTTTCACTTCGTGCTCTTCGGCGTTCTGGCGCAGAAATCGGGGCTGGGGCAACTCTTCATCGACCTCGCCTCGATCGTCGCCGGGCGCTATTCCGGCGGGCCGGCCAAGGTGGCGGTGGTGTCCTCGGGCTTTTTCGGCATGATCTCCGGCTCGCCCATCGCCAATACCGTGACCACCGGTGCCTTCACCATCCCGATGATGAAATCCAAGGGCTTTTCGCCACAGTTTGCCGCCGCGACCGAGGCCTCAGCCAGTTGCGGCGGACAGGTGACGCCGCCGATCATGGGGGCTGCGGCTTTCGTGATGACGGAAATGCTGGGCGTGCCCTATAACGAACTGATCTTGATTGCCATAATCCCGGCCTGTTTCCACTACCTCTCGACCCTCTTCATGGTGCATCTCGAGGCCAAGCGCCTCAATCTCGAAGGGATTGAGCCGGACAAACTGCCGCAATTTCTCGATGTGCTGGTGCGATCCTGGCACCTTTTCATCCCGCTGGTGACGATGGTCACGCTCCTGTTGATGAAATTCACCCCCTTCCTCGCGGCCTTCTGGGGCATCATCCTGACCATCGGCTGCTCCTTCATCCCACTGATCCTGCAAACCGTGGGCTTGGGGAAACGCATGGATGCCAGCAGCGCGCTGACCCCGCGCAAGCTCAAGGACTCGCTCGAAAGCGGGGCCCAGCAGTCCATCGCCATCACGGCGGCCTGCGCCTGCGTCGGCTTCATTCTCGGCGTGACGACCCTCACCGGCATGGGGTTCAAATTCTCGGGCGCTGTGCTCGATGCGGCGGCATGGATGGGCACGGCCGTGGCGCTGCTCGATCCGCTGGGCTTCTTGTCCGAGAGCGGCACAACCCTGTTTTTCGCCCTGATCTTTGTGGCGATTGCCTGTATCATCATGGGCGCGGGGATCCCCACCACTCCCACCTATATCATCCTCGCGGCGATCGCAGCGCCAGCGCTTCAGGAGTTGGGCGTTCCTCTTCTGGCCACGCATTTCTTTGTCTTCTACTACGGCGTTCTGGCCGACATCACGCCACCTGTGGCATTGGCGGCCTATGCGGGGGCGGGCATCGCCGGGTCGGACCCGATGCGCACAGGCATGACCGCGTTCCGCCTCTCTATGGGCAAGGCGCTGGTTCCAATGATGTTCATCTATGCGCCCTCGCTGCTCTTCATCGACTTCACATGGTGGGATTTCTCCCTCGCGCTGTCTTCTGGCGTGCTCTCGATCATCGCACTCTCTGTAGCCTATATCGGGTTCTTCAAAACCAGCATCGCCCGCTGGCAGAAATGGGTGCTGAGCATTGCCGGGCTGATGCTGGTGGCGCATGACGTGACCGTGATCGCCATTGGCTCGACGATCGTTCTGGGCATCCTCTGGAGCAACGCACAAAAGGCACGACATCTGGCCAGCGCCTGACGCGCGCCCCTGAAACCGATCCGCAGCACGGCCTTGCCTTGGCGGATCGGTTTGCATAGCCTCATCGCAGGCATCCCACGCGAATGCCGGATCAAAAGCGGGGCACTCGCAGAATTGCGCCCTGCCAACACAGGGAGATAGTCATGCAACACCTTGCCAGAGGGGCGCGCAGCCTCTTCGTCGGGGCTGCTCTCGTGGTCGGATTGGCCACGGGCAGCGTCGCGCAGGATCTCAAGTTCTTTACCATCGGCACCGGCGGCACCGCCTATACCTATTACCCGGTGGGCGGTGTCATCGCCAATGCCATCTCCAAACCCCCCGGATCGCGCCCCTGCGAAGAGGGCGGAAGCTGCGGCGTCGAGGGCCTGATCGCCTCTGCCGTGTCATCACGCGGATCGGTGGACAACGTCAACGCAATCATGTCTGGCCTGCGCAACTCCGGCTTTGCCCAGTCGGACGTGGCCTATTGGGCCTATACCGGCACCGGCACGATGGAGGGCCAGCCCCCCGCCGAGAAACTGCGCACCATCGCGGCGCTCTTTGACGAGCATATCCACCTCGTCGCCCTCGCCGACAGCGGCATCGAAAGCGTCAAGGATCTGGCGGGCAAGCGCGTCTCGCTCGACGAACCGGGCTCTGGCACCTATGTCGATGCCGGTCTCATCCTCGAGGCCAATGGCCTCTCGGTCGATGACGTGACCGCCGAGGCGCTCAAGGGCGATGCCGCCTCCGAGGCCCTGCGCAACGGCAAGATCGACGCCTTCTTTGTCGTCGCAGGCTATCCGGCAGGCTCCCTTGTGGAACTGGCCTCTGCGGCTGACATCAAGCTCGTCCCCATCGCAGGCGACGGCGCGGCGGAACTGACCGGCAAATACAACTTCTTCTCGCAAAGCGCGATCCCCGAAGGTGTCTACGAAGGGATCGGGGCCACCGACACCGTCTCGGTCGGCGCCCAGTGGTTCACCTCTGCCGATGAAGACCCGGATCTGATCTATGAAATCACCAAGGCGCTCTGGAATGAAAATTCGCGCATCCTGCTCGACGTCGGCCATGCCAAGGGCACGACGATCACCCTCGACACCGCAATCAGCGGCGTGGGCGTGCCGTTGCACGACGGGGCCGAACGCTTCTACAAAGAGGCCGGACTGATCAAGTGACCCGCCCCGCCTGACATACAATCCCGGTCGCCGCATCTCGGTGGCCGGGCTTTTTGCTTTCCAGAGCAGGACAGACCCCATGGCCGATCCCGAACTCACCGCCGAAGAGCTGCACGAGATCGAACGCAAATACGATCCCGAACTGGCGTTTCGCCCCACCGGACGTAGCATCGCCATTCTGGTCTCGATCTGCCTTGTGGCGATGTCGGCCTATCATTTCTACGCATCGGGCTTTGGCCTTGTGCGCGAATTGCTGCACCGGGGGATTCACCTCTCCTTCGTGCTGGGCCTCGTGTTTCTGCTCTTTTCGTGGCGGCGTAGCACCAGCACCAACCTGCCCCCGGCCACCTGGTATCGGCTGTCGGGCGTGCCGCTCCTCGATCTGATCTTTGCCAGTCTCGCGGTGGCTGCGGCGATGTATCTGCCACTGCTGCCGCCCGCAGCGGTCTCGGTCCGGGTCGGCAACCCCTCCGACCTCGACGTGCTGATGGGCTCGGCGCTCTTTCTGCTGACGCTCGAGGCCACACGCCGATCGGTCGGGCCGACCCTGCCGATCATCGCGCTCATATTCGTGGCCTTCGCCATTTTCGGCCCCTACGCCCCCGGCGCGCTCAAACATGGCGGGGCCAGTTGGGAAGGGTTGATCAATCACCTCTACATGACCAACCAAGGTATCTACGGCATCGCCATCGGCGTCATGGCGCAATATGTGTTCCTCTTCATCCTCTTTGGCGTGCTGGCCACGCGCATCGGCCTTGGCCAGCTTTTCATCGACCTCGCCATGGTCATCGCAGGGCGCTACGCGGGCGGCCCGGCCAAGGTGGCGATCTTTTCCTCGGCCTTCATGGGGACCATCTCGGGCTCCTCCATCGCCAATACCGTGACCACCGGCGCACTCACCATCCCGGCGATGAAGCGCGTGGGCTATCCAGCCCATTTTGCAGGCGCAGTCGAGGCGACCGCGTCAACGGGCGGCCAGATCACCCCACCGATCCTCGGGGCTGCGGCCTTTATCATGGTGGAGTATCTGGAAATCCCGTTGCGCGACATTCTCGCGGCGGCGCTTTTCCCGGCCCTGCTGCACTACTTCGGCATCTTCATCATGGTGCATCTTGAGGCGCGCAAGCTGGGCCTGCGCGGGCTGCGCGCCGATGAACTGCCCAAGGCCGGGCTGGTGCTGCGCCAGCACTGGCTGTCGATCATCCCGCTTGGCATCCTTGTCTACCTCATCCTCAGCGGCAAGACCCCCGATTTCGCCGCGGTCTATGGCATCATCGCCTGCGTCGTGGTGGGCTTTCTCAACCCGGTCAACCGGCTGAAGCTGCGCGATCTGTGGCAGGCACTGGCAGATGGCGCGCGCAACACGCTGGCAGTGGGGGCCGCCGCCGCCACTGTGGGCGTTGTCGTAGGCGTTGTCACCCTGACCGGCGTCGGCTTTCGTCTGGGCTATGTGGTCGTGCAGACCGCGACCGACATGGGCGCGATGCTCAGCGAAATCTGGCTCCTGAGTTACTTCACCCTGCAACAATGGGCGCTTTTCGTTTCGCTGATCCTGATCGCCGTCTCCTGTATCATCATGGGCGCGGGCATCCCCACGACTGCGACCTATATCATCCTCGTCGCCGTCGCAGCGCCCGCCCTTGCCCAATTGCAGGTCGAACCGATCGTCGCGCATTTCTTTGTCTTCTACTACGGCGTTCTGGCCGACATCACGCCACCTGTGGCGCTCGCAGCCTATGCGGCGGCGGGCATCGCCGGGGCCAATCCGTTTCGCACCGGCAACACCGCCTTTCGCCTCGGTATCGCCAAGGCGCTGGTGCCCTTCGTCTTTGTCTATTCCCCGGCCCTCCTATTGGTGACAGACGGATTCACATGGTCCGCCTTTAGCATCACCCTTGCGGGCGCGATGCTGGGGATTGGCGGGCTGGGGGCGGCCTTTTCCGGCTATCTGCTCGCCCCGATGCGCGGATGGGAGCGGTGGGCGGTGGGGCTGACCTCGCTCCTCTTCATCGCGCCCGGGCTGATCACCATGGCGATCGGCCTCTTGCTCTGGTCACCCATCCTCTTCTTGCAATGGCGCAAGGCGCGCCTTGGCGCGGCCCTGCCTCGATGAAGACCCCGCAGAACCCCTATGATGTCGCCGGCTTTCACGCCGAGGCGATAGCCGCCGGGCGGCACCGCGACGTGGTGGGCGGTCGGTGGGACGAAACCGGGCGGGTCCAGATGTCCCTGCTGCGCGATGCGGGCCTCTTGCCGCACCATCACTTGCTGGACATCGGCGCGGGATCATTGCGCCTTGGATGCAAGGCCGTGCCCTATCTCGATCCGGGGCATTACTGGGCCACCGATGCGTCGCGCGCGCTCTTGCTCGCGGGCCATGCCGCAGAACTGACCGACCCCGCGCGCCTCAGCCCCGATCACCTGATCGAGGACGCCCGCTTTGACTATCCCGGCGTGCCGGGGTGCATCACCCACGCCATCGCCTTCGCGGTCTTTCCGCATCTGCCCATGGCGCATCTGCGCCGCGCCCTCACCAACCTGCGCCGTTTTGATCGGCTCGAGGGGTTGTTCTTCACCGTCTTCCTCGCCCCCGACGCCGCACAGGCCGCCACCGCTTATCGCCAGCCCGACGGGGTCGTCACCCACGACATCCGCCCGCCCTATCACCTCTTGCCCGAGGATGTGGACCATATGGCCCGCATGACCGGTTGGCAGGCCGCGCGCAACCCGCTGCGCCTGCCGCGCGGTCAGGTGCTCTACACCGCCCAGCCGATCCGCTGACCCGCCACCCGCCACCCGCGCATTTTCTTGCGGCATAATAATTCTGCATCTGCTAAGGTGCCACAAACCCGCAAGAGGCAAGAATGAGTAGCAAGCCTGAGATGAACGACACGCTGCGCGAACATATCATCGCGCAACCCGATCTTATCCTTGAGGATCAGGATCTTATGCGCGCCTTGATCGCCGCCAACGAGCGGGCGATGGGCGGCAATATCGTCGACCTGCGCGGCATCGCGATGGACCGTCTTGAGGCGCGTCTGGACCGGCTCGAGGACACGCATCGCTCGGTGATCGCCGCCGCCTATGAGAACCTCGCCGGCACCAATCAGGTCCACCGCGCCATCCTGCGGATGCTCGATCCCATCGAGTTTGAGACCTTCCTTCGGGATCTCGGCGGCGAAGTGGCGCATATCCTGCGCGTTGACGCGGTGCGCCTTGTGCTCGAATCGGTGCAAAACGACAATGACCCTGCGGTCCGCCGCTTGGGCGATGTGCTTTCGGTCGCGGAACCCGGTTTCATCAAAACCTACCTCACCGGCAGCCGCAACGTGCCCACCCGCCAAGTCACCCTGCGCCAGATCGACGAGGGCGACATGCGCGTTTATGGTCGCGAAGCGCCTTATCTGCGCTCCGAGGCCTGCCTTCTGCTCGATTTCGGCGCAGACCGCCTGCCCGGCATGCTCGCCATGGGGGCCGAAGACCCACATCAGTTCAGCCCGCAACAGGGCACTGATCTCTTGGCCTTTTTCGCAGGAGTTTTCGAGCGCACCATGCGCCGCTGGCTGTCATGATCTCGCCCGCCGCCCGCGACGCCCTTGCGGCGTGGCTGGCCGCGCAAAAGGCGCTCAAGGGGGCCGCCGCCAATACGATTGACGCCTACGCCCGCGATGTCGGCGACTTCCTGCGTTTCATGACGCAGCATCACGGCGAAACCCAAGGCTTGGGCGCTCTGTCTCGCATCACCACCTCCGACATGCGCGCATGGATGGCCCATACCCGTGGCGGCGATGTCGGACCCCGCTCGCTCGCGCGCAAACTCTCTGCGGTCAAGAGTTTCTACCGCTGGCTGTCCGAGCGCGAGGGGTTTGAACCCACCGCCGTCCTCTCGACCCGCTCGCCGAAGTTTCAGCGCAAACTGCCCCGCCCCCTCTCGCCCGAGGCCGCCTCCGAGATGATCGACAGGCTGGAGGTGCAAAGCCTCACGCCATGGATCGCCGCTCGGGATCAGGCGGTCGTGACCCTCCTCTATGGCTGCGGTCTGCGCATCTCCGAAGCGCTCGGCCTCACCGGGGCCGACCTGCCCATCGGCACCGTGCTGCGCATCCTCGGCAAAGGCGGCAAGGAACGGCTGGTGCCGGTGATCGAGCCTGCCCGCGCGGCGGTGACGCAATATGCCCGCCTCTGCCCCTATGACATCCCGCGCAATGGCCCGCTTTTCCTAGGCGCGCGCGGCGGCGCACTCAGCCCGCGCCTGATCCAGAAGGTGATGGAACAGACCCGAGCCCAGCTTGGCTTGCCCGCCACCGCCACCCCCCATGCCATGCGCCACAGCTTTGCCACGCATCTGCTGAATGCCGGGGGCGATCTGCGCGCGATACAGGAACTCCTGGGCCATGCCTCGCTCTCGACCACCCAGGCCTACACGGGCGTCGACACCGCCCGCCTGATGGAGGTCTACGCCCGCACCCATCCACAGGGACGCGGCTAGGGTGAGGCGATGATGGCTGGCGGGGTTTGGCCTGTTGCTGTCGTTAGCCTCATTCTCCAATGCGCGGAATCAAGGCGCGGAGCGCCGCCGCGCAGCGCCCGTCCGCCCCACCGGGCGGGCGCTTTTGCAACGTCGTAATCCCTTGATAACGCCAAAGTATTGGGCAGGCATATAAGTGCCAGCCGGTGCCGTTACAGCGCCCACCCGGCAGACGGGCGCCGCGCGGCTCCTCACTCGGGGCCAATGTCCGCAACCAGCCCCAAACCAGCCACGACAACTCACCCCGCCTCACGCAATAGTTAAGTTCAATTACAGCGGAATCATGCGAGGCTCCGCGCGGATAACCCGCGTGTCTCGTGAATGAAATGGAGAATTTTAACTATGAAACGCCAGCTTTTCGCCGCAGCGACCCTTATGGCCAGCCTGACACTTGGTCAAACCGCCCATGCCGCCGACTGCCCGGTCGATGTCGAGGATCCTTTTGCCCTCGAGGCCGCCGCCATCGAAGAGATTTACGCCTGCATCAAGGATGACTTGGCCGCAGGCTATGCCAAAGAAGGCAACGCGGTGGCGGCTGCCTATCGCGGTTGGACCGTATCCTCGACCCGTCCCGCCGTTGCGGGGGCTCATGGCAACCGCCTGCTCTATACCTTCGCCAATGACATCGCGGCCGAGCAATATCTGAAATACGCAGACGAGGGCGTCACCATGCCCGTAGGCTCCGTGCTGGCCAAGGAAAGCATCACCATCAGCGCCAAGAAAAAGGCCGCCGTTCCCGGCCCGCTCTTCATCATGACCAAGGGCGAGGCCGGCAGCGTGCCCGAGACCAATGATTGGGTTTATGGCGGCCTTCAGCCGGACGGCAAGCCGATGAAATTCAAGCAGAGCTTCTGCCACGATTGCCACGTCGCATGGGAGGCGCAGGACATGTTGGCCTATCCGCTCGAAGAGGTACGGCTCGCAAACTGAGCAAGGCCTGGAAAAATGCGCCCGGTCCCCGCGTGGGGCCGGGCTTTTTCTTTGCAAATCCGCAATCTCTGCGTCATTAGAACCGCATGACACCTCAGATGCGCGCCCTTCTTGTTCACCTTTTCACAGCCACCGGCGCGGTGTTCGCGATGCTCGCTATGTTGGCGGCCATCGACCTGAAATGGGAACTGATGTTCCTCTGGTTGGTGGTAGCCTTTGCGGTGGACGGCATCGACGGTCCACTGGCGCGCAAATATGACGTTCAGCAAAATGCACCAGAGTTTGACGGTGTCTTGCTTGACCTCATCATCGACTATCTGACCTATGTCTTCATCCCAGCCTTCGCGCTTTTCAAATCCGATCTCCTTCCAGGGTGGACCGGCTGGGTGGCGATCATCGTGATCACCTTTGCCAGTGCGATGTATTTCGCGGACACACGGATGAAGACCAAGGACAATTCCTTTTCCGGCTTCCCCGGTTGCTGGAACATGCTCGTGCTGGTGCTCTTCGCGCTGGAGCCGAATTTCTGGGTCATTCTGGCCCTCGTCGTGGTGCTGGCGGTGGCAATGTTCCTGCCGCTCAAATTCGTGCATCCGGTGCGCACCGAACGCTGGCGCTGGCTGACCCTGCCGATGGCGCTGGCCTGGACGTTCTTCGCGGGCTGGGCGGCATGGGTGCATTTCGATCCGCAAAGCTGGGCGCATTGGGGACTTGTCGTCACCAGCGTCTACCTGCTCTTTGCCGGCATCGCGCAGCAAGTCTTTCCACGCAAAGGCGACCTTGACCGGGTTTGAGCGGTTGATGTTGGGCCAGTTGCAGACGTTGGTCCCAAGCGCCTACGCGCGGAATCAAGCCCGAAGGGCGCCGCGCGATCGCTGGGCCATCCCGCGGCCTAGCGATTCTGAAAAGCCGTGTAACGCTTTGAACTTATACGGGCTTTGCAGGCATAAAGTGGCAGTTGCCGCCGTTGCATCGCTCGTCCCCGGCCCAGCAATCGCGCGGCTCACCCCTTGCGAACAACGCCATCTAAAGCCAAAACCGCCCCCTACATCGTATCCAGACAATGCCGCCGAAACGCCCGCTTGAGCAGATCCAACTCCTCACGCAACAGCGCCATTTCGGCGCGGATGTCATAGCTCAGCACATCCCCCGCCAAGAGCGCAAAACTTTCGAGGACTTCACCGCTCTTCCGGTCGCGGATCACGAATGTCTGAACCCCGTCAGCAATCTTCTCAAGCGGAACCGGCACCCGCACCACCCAGAGCTGCTCGTCCGGCTTGGACGTCACCTCGACGCCCGCCACCGGCTCTTGCTGATGCGTGACCTCGATGTCAGGCGTGAAATCACCCTCGCCTGCCCGCGTCAGCACCCCTTCCCAAACCCCTTCAAAGAGCCGCGTCTTGGTCAGTGTCACCTCGTTCATCGCTGCTTCCCTGTTACAGATCCGCGCGCGGGCGGCGGCTGAAAGTGACATCGCGCAGCACAAGCTGGCTCATCTGTGGATTCTCGAAAATAAGGTCGACCCAGGCCCGCTCCACCCGCTTTTCATTGAGATTGGAATAGGCCAGATCGAACTCGACCATGATTTCCTCGGCATTCAGCGGCAGTTCCCGCACGATCTGTTCGGTATTCGGCCCGTGTTTGATATTCAACCGGGCAAAGATCTCCAGCGGCTTTTCCAGCTCCACAATCGTATCCATCCGCAAGAGATGTCGCTTGGTCAGCCCGTTCACCGCCTGCTGTGGGAAATCCAGCACCACCGACAGAAACGATCCGTCAAAGGCAAACACATCCATCCGCAGACCGTAGGGGGCCAGATCCGCCTCGCGGCTGTTGCGCAACTGCCGCAGACACAGCTCCGATCGCGCGCAATCGTGAAACAACGTCACCTCGCGCCCCAGCATCGACTTGGACCGGACCGAGGCCATGCCCGGCACCGGCAACGGTTCGCGCCACAACTCGGGCCGCCACGCCCAATCCGTGCCATGCGGGCGGGAAAAGGAATTCGAGCCGATCATCGGCAGCGCCAGCCGGTTGTCGGCAATCGAAATCACCTCATTGAGCGAGTAGATAAGTTTGCGCGCACGGGCCCGGGCCCGTCGCAATTCGGCCAACCCCATCATCGGGGCATTGCGCGCCGCCTGCCGCCATTTGCGCAGGCTGTGCCGATGTGTCAACACATCCAGTAATTTCATGCAGAGCGCACCCTTGCCAAACTTCGCACGCGAAACAGTGCCGAATTCTATGTCCCGGATCTTTGCATAGCATTAATTCAAAACAGGAAACAATCCACTCAAAAGGCGAGGGTACTCAGGTCAGGACGCCGCCTTGGGCGCACTCACCTGCTCCGGGCTTGCCCCGCGCAGCGCCTCTCCGAGGTCGCGCAGCATCTCGCGTCCCGCCGGCCCCGTCACGACACTTCCCGCAGGGCCATAGATCGCGAGCCCCACGAGATGCCCGTTGATCACCATACCAGCCCGCCAATGCACCGGGTCGCCCCCCGGCAGGACCTCTTGTCCACCCTGCATCACCTGCACCAGAGAAATCCCGTCGCGATCCTCGGCACGCCGAACCTCAGCCGGGGCCAAGGCCCGCGCCATTGTCTGCGCGTCCGGCTGCTGCACCGGTCCCGTGCGCGGCAAGACAGAGACCGTCATTATCGCAGGTTCGACATAGACGCCCGCCGTTCCGGTCAGGCTCTCGCAACTGGCAATCAAGGCAAAACTACCCGATGCGCCACGTCGCAGGCTGGCCCCGTCCACGCAATAGCCGCGCGGCCCCGTCACCACCACCTCAGCGTCGTAGAACGCCACCTTGCTCAACGCTTGGGATTTACCCGCAGGCACGGCGAGACAGCCCGCAAGGGCCATCATCCCCAGCCCGAGCAAGGTCCGGGCGGCCAGCGCCCGGACCCGGCCCTGCTCAGAGGTCCATATAGACATGCCGCTCGAACGCCGCACCGGGATGGGTCACAGCGCCCTTGTAGGTCTCGCCCACCAATTGCGCATATTTCCACAACGCCCCGCTGGCATAGATCGTCTCGCGCGGACCGGCCCACGCGGCCTTGCGCGCGGCCAGATCCTCGTCACTCAGATCCACCGACAACTCACCCTTGATCGCGTCAATCGTGATCATGTCACCGGTGGCAATCAGGGCAATCGGCCCACCATGCGCCGCCTCGGGGCCGACATGGCCCACGCAGAAGCCACGCGTCGCGCCCGAGAACCGGCCATCGGTGATCAGCGCCACCTTCTTGCCCATGCCCTGACCGCTGAGCGCCGCCGTGGTCGACAGCATTTCACGCATGCCGGGGCCGCCTGCCGGACCCTCGTTGCGGATGACGATCACCTCGCCCTCCTTGTAATTGCGCGCCTTGACCGCCTCGAACGCATCCTCTTCGCACTCAAACACCCGCGCCGGGCCGGTAAAGACCTGATGCTCGGGCGCAATCCCCGCGACCTTCACAATCGCACCCGTCGGGGCCAGATTGCCCTTGAGGCCGACAACGCCGCCGGTCTTGGTGATCGGCGTTTCAATCGGATAGATCACCTTGCCATCGGCCACACGCTCGATCAGATCCAGCTCTTCGCCGATGCTGCGCCCGCTCGCGGTCATGCAATCCTCATGGATCAGCCCCGCCTTGCGCAATTCCTTCATCACCACCGGGATGCCGCCCGCGTCATAAAGGTCTTTGGCCACATAGGCCCCGCCCGGCTTAAGATCGACGAAATAGGGCGTGTCGCGGAAGATGTCGCAGACATCCTCAAGAAAGAAATCAATCCCCGCCTCATGGGCAATGGCGGGCAGGTGCAGACCAGCATTGGTGCTGCCGCCGGTGCAGGCCACGACCCGCGCCGCATTCTGCAAACTCTTGAGCGTCACCACATCGCGCGCCCGGATGTTCTTTTCCAGGAGCTGCATCACCGCCCGGCCAGAGGCCTCGGCATATTGATCACGGCTCTCATAGGGCGCGGGCATGCCCGAGGAATTCATCAGCGCCAGACCGATCGCCTCGGACACACAGGCCATGGTATTGGCAGTAAATTGCCCACCACAGGCTCCCGCCGACGGGCAGGCCACCCGCTCCAGCATATCGAGCGCCTTGTCGGACATCTCGGCGTTCTGATGCCGCCCCACGGCCTCGAACATATCCTGCACGGTCAGATCGCGACTGCGGAAATCCGCCGGGATTTCCTCGACCTGCGGCGCCTTGCCCGGCAGGATCGACCCGCCATAGATGAACACCGACGGCACATTCAGACGCACCATCGCCATCATCATCCCCGGCAGGGATTTGTCACAGCCCGCCAGCCCCACCAGCGCATCATAGCAATGGCCGCGCATGGTCAATTCCACCGTATCGGCAATCGCCTCGCGGCTCGCCAGAGAACTGCGCATGCCCTCATGCCCCATCGCGATGCCGTCCGTCACCGTGATTGTGGTGAACTCGCGCGGGCTGCCATGCGCCTCTTTCACGCCGCCCTTGACGGCCTGCGCCTGACGGTTGAGCGAGATATTGCAGGGGGCCGCCTCGTTCCAGCAGGTCGCCACTCCGACCAAGGGCTGATGGATCTCCGCCTCGGTCATGCCCATGGCATAGTAATAGGACCGATGCGGCGCGCGCTCCGGTCCTTCGGTCACATGGCGGCTGGGCAGTTTGGCTTTGTCGAACTTGGTCATGAGGGGCCTCCCGAAATTTGCTGAAATCGGTCTAGGCCAGCGGCGCGGCGGGGGCAAGCCGATTGCAACGCCTGAGCCCTGCCTATAGCTTGCGCGCATGAGATATGCCGCCCATGAACTCCTCGTTGGTCCCGCCCGCGCGACGTCCCATCCCGCCCGCCTTCTGGCGGGCATCGCCCTCGGCGTGCCGGTGTTTGTGGCGCTCAGCTTTGGCTATGCGTCGCTGCTGCCCCTACTCTTTGGCCCCGAGGCATGGGCCCAGATCGCACCGGGAATTGAAACCGCCTCCAACCCCCAAGGCGTGCTGATCAACCTCTTTGTCTTTGGCCTCCTGATCGTGGCGCTTGGCCTTACCCTGCGCCTCGTTCACCGGCGCGGAATCTGGAGCATCATCGGCCCCCGCACCCTCGCGCTGCATCAATTCAGCCGCGCCATGGGTGTCATGCTGCTCCTCTACGGCGCGCTGCTCTTTCTGCCCATGCCCGAGGGGATGGACCCGGTTGCCAACCTCACGCCGCGTCATTGGCTGATGCTCTTGCCGCTCGCGCTCTTGGGCCTCTTCCTTCAGGTCTTTGCCGAGGAACTGGTGTTTCGCGGCTATCTCCAGACCCAGCTTGCCGCACGCTTCTCCTCGCCCCTGATCTGGATGGTGCTGCCCTCACTCTGCTTTGCCATGCTGCATTTCGATCCCGTCAGCTTTGGTCCCAACGCCTGGATCGTCGTCGCCTGGGCGGCGGCTTTCGGTCTCGCCGCCGCTGACCTCACGGCCCGCTCAGGCACACTCGGCCCAGCCACGGCCCTGCATTTCATCAATAATTTCAGCGCCATCATGATCGCCGCCCCGCGCGGCCAATTCGACGGTCTGGCGCTCTATGCCTATCCCTTCGGCGTGGACAATATCGACGCCCTCTGGGCGATGATGCCGCTCGATCTCCTGATCCTTGTCTGCGGTTGGCTCGCCATCCGCGTCACCCTGCGCCGCTGATTGCATTTCACCCGCGCCCCGCTTATGTCAGGGCGCAACCGCCACCAGAGGGACCGGACCGAATGAACTGGATCACAAACTACGTGCGCCCCCGGATCAACTCGATCTTCTCGCGCCGCGAGATTCCCGAGAACCTCTGGACCAAATGCGACGAGTGCGGCACCATGCTGTTTCACCGCGAACTCTCGGACAATCTCAACGTCTGCACCAATTGCAGCCACCATATGGGCATCACCCCGCGCGCCCGCTTTGCCGCCCTCTTTGACGGCGGCATCTTCTCCGAGGTGGACGTCCCCGCCCCCACCCCCGACCCTTTGCATTTCCGCGACCAAAAGAAATACCCCGACCGCCTGCGCGCCGCCCAGAAACTGACCGGCGAGAAAGAGGCGATGCTGGTCGCCACCGGCGAAATGGGCCGCACGCCCATCGTGGCCGCAGCACAGGATTTCAGCTTCATGGCAGGCTCCATGGGCATGTATGTCGGCAATGCCATCATCGCCGCCGCCGAAACAGCCGTGAAACTCAAACGCCCGCTCATCCTCTTTTCCGCAGCCGGTGGCGCACGCATGCAAGAGGGTATCCTGAGCCTGATGCAAATGCCCCGCACCACCGTCGCGGTGCAGATGCTCAAAGAGGCGAACCTGCCCTATATCGTCGTGCTCACGCATCCCACCACCGGCGGCGTCACCGCCTCCTATGCGATGCTGGGCGATGTCCAGATTGCCGAACCGGGCGCGCTCATCTGCTTTGCCGGTCCGCGCGTCATCGAACAGACCATCCGCGAAAAACTGCCCGAAGGCTTCCAGCGCGCCGAATACCTGCTCGATCACGGCATGCTCGACCGCGTAACGCCCCGCACCCAGATGCGCGACGAGTTGATCACCATCACCCGCATGCTGATGGGCCTGCCCCCCGCGATCAAGGGCGACCTGCCCGCCCCCGCTGCGGCAGAGCCGGTCAAGGCCGAGGCAAAGCCCAAGGACGCCCCCAAGAAATGACCGCCCCCACATCGGACGCCATCCTTGCCCGGATGATGGCGCTACACCCCAAGATCATCGACCTCACGCTCGATCGCGTCTGGCGTTTGCTGGACGCTTTGGGCAATCCCCAGAACGGCTTGCCACCCGTTATCCATATCGCGGGCACCAATGGCAAAGGCAGCACACAGGCGATGATCCGCGCCGGACTTGAGGCGGCGGGCAAGACCGTGCACGCCTATACCTCGCCCCATCTCGCGCGGTTTCACGAACGCATCCGGCTGGCGGGCGATCTGATTTCAGAGGATCACCTGACCGCCATTCTCGATGAATGCTACGCTGCCAATGGCGCAGACCCGATCACCTATTTCGAGATCACCACCTGTGCCGCCCTCCTCGCCATGGCCCGAACCCCGGCCAACTACACCCTGCTCGAGGTCGGTCTTGGCGGGCGGCTCGATGCCACGAATGTGATCGACCAACCGGCGCTCACCATCATCACCCCCATTTCCATCGACCACGAACAATATCTCGGCGACACGCTGGCCAAGATCGCGGGCGAAAAGGCCGGGATCATCAAGCGCCGCGTGCCCTGCGTCGTCGGCCCGCAACCGGACGAGGCTTTGACCGTGATCGAGGCCATCGCCGCCCGCCACGGCGCGCCCCTCTTGGCGCAGGGTCAACACTGGCACGCCTATTCAGAACGTGGTCGCCTGATCTTTCAGGACGAAACCGGCCTCTTGGACCTCCCCCTGCCCAACCTGCCGGGCGCGCATCAGATCGAGAACGCAGGCGCGGCCCTCGCTGCCCTGCGCCACCTGCACATGGGCGATGCCGCCTATGAGGCCGCCGTCACCCACGCCTTCTGGCCCGCGCGCATGCAACGCCTGCACACCGGCCCGCTGATCGAGGCCGCTCCTCATGCCGAGCTTTGGCTCGACGGCGGTCACAACCCCGCCGCGGGCCAAGCGCTCTCGCGGCATCTGTCCACCCTGCCCGCGCGTCCCACGCATCTGATCTGCGGCATGCTGAATACCAAGGACATCGCAGGCTATCTCATGCCCCTCGCCGCCCATGCCGCGTCGCTCACCGCCCTCTCGATCCCCGGCGAGGCCAACACCCTGCCCGCCGAGGTCACAGCCGAGGCTGCCCGCGCGGCGGGCCTGCCCGCACGAACCGCCGAGACTGCGCTCGATGCCGTCACCGCCATCGCCGCCCATAGCCCCGAGGCGCGGATTTTGATCTGCGGTTCGCTCTATCTCGCGGGCGGCATTCTGCGCGAAAACGGCTGAGCCGCCCAAAGCGCAGGACCACACGATCTTTGCGTACAAAACCCGCGTACAATGCGTACAGGGTGTACGCTGTCGCCCTCATGGTCGAATCCCACGAAAAATCTGCGGTTTTTAAGGCTTTTCAAGGCTTTTGCGAATCACCCCATATTGACGGAATTGCGATAACCAGACTATATATTGATCCATAAACTCCGGCATCCGTGCCCGCCGGACCCAAAAATTCAAAGGGGGAAGCGCCGTGTTCAACCACGTCACAGGCCGTCAATCGGCCGAATTTGCCCCGATCACCCTTTCAATCTTCACGACCATGTCATTGATTTATTTGGGGTATTAGAATGTTGCGTGCCACCCTGATCGCGGCAGGATTTTTTGCGATCACCCTTGCGCTGATCCTTGTTCAACCCGGCAAACCGCGCCCATCGGTGGACGCCCTGCCCCTGACCGATACCTATGTCACCCGCGCCGCACCGGACCTCTCAACAGTAAACGCCCCGGCACGTCAGCCCGATCCAGAGGTTACCAACGCGCCCCTTGCCGAGCAGCCAGTCCAACCCACCAAAGAAGCACCGGCTGCCGTCGCCTCCGCACCGGCCGCGACAACGCTTGACTCGATGGTGCTTGGCGCGCTGCAGCAGGGCCAATCCGAGACCTATATCGACGCCCTCGTGAATGACGCTGCCCAGAAGGGCCGTGTCGAGGTGCCACAAGGGCTAGTCACAGCCGAAGGGCGTGTCGATACGGCACTTCTTCTCAGCGCCCTGTCCCAACCGGCCCGCCCCCGCGTGCCCAGCACCTATACCGTCGCCACCGGCGACAGCCTTGCCTCGATCGCCTATCGCTTTTACGGCGACCTCGCAAAACAATCCGATATTTTTGCCGCCAATAGCGACAGCATGCAGCCCACGGACCGGCTCCACGTCGGTCAGGTGCTCAACCTTCCAACGCCCTGATTTTTCAGGGCAAACCCGTTACGATGGCAGGAGTGATTGAGGGGCCGAACCAGCGGCCCCCTTTCATTTTCAATGGCACAAATTATCCACGCCCATCCTTGGGTGAGCCCATCACCACATAGGATGTGATCGCGTTGACCTGCGGCAGCGTGCCGAGAACATCGGTGTGAAACCGCTTGTAGGCCACCAGATCAGGCACTTCGACCCGCAAGAGATACTCCACCGCGCCGGTGATATTGTGGCATTCCACCACCTCCGGCGCGCGGCTCATCGCCTGCTCAAAGGCCACCTGACTGGCCTTGGTGTGGCTGTTCAGCCCGACCGTGATATAGGCCAGAAACCCAATGCCAAGCGCGCCACGATTCAGCACCGCGCGATAGCCCGCAATCACGCCCCGCCGCTCCAGATCCTGTACCCGTCGCAGGCAGGCGGACGGTGACAGGCCCACCCGTTCGGCCAACTCCAGATTGCTGATCCGCCCATCGCGGCTTAACTCTTGCAATATACGTTCACTGATCTTGTCCATGAGCGAATTATATTGCAGAGAATGTGCACAATCACAACAAAACACAATTCCACACCACGAAAAATCGCATAGAATTGTGCCATGACACTCGAATTGCTCACCGCCCTCGCCACGTTTTGCTTTGTCACGGTCATGACTCCGGGACCGAACAACCTCATGCTCATGGCCTCGGGGACGAACTTCGGTTTTGCCCGCTCCATCCCCCATATGCTGGGGATCGGCCTTGGGTTTCCCCTAATGGTAGCATGTGTGGGCCTCGGCGTGATGCAGGTCTTCGACCTATGGCCGCTCAGCTACACCCTGCTCAAGATCGGCTCCGTCGCCTATCTCCTCTATCTCGCGTGGAAAATCGCCCACGCCGCCCCACCCCGCGACGCCGAAACCTCCGGTAAGCCATTGACTTTCCTACAGTCTGCGGCATTCCAATGGGTCAATCCAAAGGCATGGAGCATGGCGCTCTCTGCCATCACCCTCTATGCCACCGGGCGCGATCTGGCCTCGGTCCTCTGGGTCTCTGGCGTATATGTTGTGGTCTCATCCGTCAGCACCACAAGCTGGACCCTGCTCGGCCAACAACTCCGCCGCCTGCTCAAGAACCAAACCCGCCTGCGTGTCTTCAACTGGCTCATGGCTGCCCTCTTGGTCGCGACACTGATCCCTGTGCTATGGCCCGCATGACGCTGACCTTGCTGCATACCGCAGAGGTCCACCGCGCCACTTTTGACGCGCTGCGCGATCGCATCGCACCGGATGTGACGCTTCATCATATCCTGCGCCCGGATTTCCTGAGCCGTGCCCAAGAGGCCATGACAGAGGATTTGATCTCTGAAATCAAAAAAGAAATTCATAAACACCCCACCCCTGTTCTTTGCACCTGCACCACGATCGGTCCCATAGCCGAGTCCGCAGGCGCGCTGCGGATCGACGCACCAATGATGCAGGTGGCGGCGGACTCCGGTGGCCCGGTGCTCATGGTCTATTGCCTCGACAGCACCCGAGCGCCCAGCCTCGCCCTCCTCACCCGCGCCCTGCACTGCACCGCCAATCCGCACCCCATACACGCCCTCCCTCTCTTGTCTCTCTGGCCGCTTTTCGCTGCGGACAACCACGATGATTTCGCCCGCGCCATCGCCAGAGAAACCCGGATCTATATCGCGCAACATCCTGATATCACAGCAATCGTTCTGGCTCAGGTTTCGATGGCTGGGGCGGCCCGGTATCTCACCGACCTCGCACAGCCAGTGCTGACCTCACCAGAGCCGGCCCTACGCGCCGCCCTCGCCCGGTTGTGATTGCAAATCACCCCTCTTCCAGCCATATAACCCCACGGCAACCGTGGAGACATGACAGCAATGACCAACTACCTCGACTTTGAAAAGCCGCTGGCCGAGATTGAAGGCAAGGCCGAGGAACTGCGCGCGCTTGCCCGCGGTAATGCCGAAATGAACGTCGATGCCGAGGCTGCAGCTCTTGATGCCAAGGCCGCCGAGATGCTGCATGACCTCTATAGAACGCTGACCCCGTGGCGGAAATGTCAGGTGGCGCGTCACCCCGACCGCCCGCATTGCCGCGACTATATCGAGGCGTTGTTTTCCGATTATACCCCGCTCGCCGGGGACCGCGTCTTTGGCGAAGATCATGCCGTCATGGGCGGGCTTGCGCGGCTGAAGGACCGCCCCGTGATGGTCATAGGCCATGAAAAAGGCAACGATACCAAGAGCCGGATCGCCCGCAACTTTGGCATGGCCCGTCCCGAGGGGTATCGCAAGGCCGTGCGCCTGATGCAGATGGCCGACCGTTTCGGCCTGCCGGTGATCACGCTGGTGGACACGCCCGGTGCTTATCCGGGCAAGGGCGCCGAAGAGCGGGGGCAAAGCGAGGCGATTGCCCGCTCCACCGAGACCTGTCTTGCCATCGGCGTGCCGCTGGTGTCGGTCATCATCGGCGAAGGCGGATCAGGCGGGGCTGTGGCCTTTGCCTCGGCCAACCGCGTGGCCATGCTGGAGCATTCGGTCTATTCCGTGATCTCACCCGAAGGCTGCGCCTCGATCCTGTGGAAGGATGCCGAAAAGATGCGCGAAGCCGCCGAAGCGCTGCGCCTCACGGCACAGGATCTGACCCGGCTTGGCGTCGCGGACCGCGTCATTGACGAACCCTTGGGAGGGGCGCACCGCGATTCGGCCCGCACCATCGCTGCCGTGGGCAAGACGATTGAGGCAATGCTGTCAGAACTTGCGAAGAAAGATCGCGCCGCCCTTATCAAGGATCGGCGCGAGAAATTTCTGCGGATGGGAACCAAGGGGCTCGCGGCCTGAGCCGCGAGCGCTGATACTTCGCCTCAGGCCGCGTCGCGCCGGTTCGCCTTGAGCCGCGCGTTCACTGTCTCGACGATTCCCGAGAACTCAGCCGACTCGATGCCTTGCTGCTCGGCGATGAGTTTCACCAGCATATCGACCCGCTCGATCCGGTCCGCCCCGCCTTCAATCGCGCGTGCAGCCGAGGACGGTTTGAGCAAGCCATTGGCCGCGTTTGCATATTTGGCAAAAGGCACGGCGTCGTCCGCATCCGCCCCAAGACGGCGCACCACATCATCGACGGTGCTGTAGATCTTCTCGGACAAGGCCACATCGCCATGCACCGCCTCTTTGATCGGGCGCGCACCTTCCGGCAGGACACAGCGGTAATTGCCCGTGAGCAGCATGCTCCACTTGGCAAAGGGCACATAGATCGAGTCGAAGACACGCAGTTTGACCGGTACATCCTTGCCATCGACCGTCACCGCGTCAATCGCGGCCTCAAGGTCACGCAGGATGCGATTATGGGCCTCATCCTCGAAAATCGCGGCCTTGAAATTGGTCGGCAGCCCGACATGCAGCGTATTCGCGCCATCCTCGGCTACGCGGTAGGCCTGCGGATCGGGGCTGCACAGGGTCACGGTGCCGGGCTTGAACGCCGCCCAGGCCCGCGGACAGGTATAGGCCGCCTCAAGTTTCGAGGTATCCAGCCCCGGAACCCGGCGCAAATAGGGCAGCGGCGGCATGTTCATGATCGACAGGCACGGCGTGCCCGCCGCCGCGATCCGACCCAAGAGGTCGACGATATTGTCGGCGCAATATTGCGGCTCTGACATGGCAAGCGCCACCATGTCATACTCGGCGGGGTTCACATCCTCGGGTGTCAGCGCGTTGAGCGTGCCGGGCAGGTCATGCGACCGGAACGAGCGATGCTCTGCTTCGTCACGCAGCTTGATGCGCACGTCGGTGCCCTCGGCATTGATCAGATCGGCGGTGGACTGACGGCAGACCAACGTCACATCCTGCCCGGCCATCAGCAACTTGGTGCCAAGCAGAGAGCCATAAGAGGCCCCGAGGATTACGATACGATAAGCCATGTCCGTCCTTTCGATAGAATCTTGCTACTGTGATTGATCCCTCGACTATATAGAACCCCGCCGATTTCACTACGAAATTAATGTCAATGTGTGTATGGTAAACATTACAAATCTAATTTCTGTAATGTTGTAAGGATTCCCATGGCAAAGACGCTCATTGGCCCCCGGCTCCGTCAGTTGAGACGCGACCGGGGCCAGACTCAGGCCGATATGGCCCGGATGCTGAATGTCAGCCCCTCCTACATCAACCTGCTCGAAAACAATCAGCGCAGCTTGTCGGTGCAGATGCTGATGTCACTGGCGGATGCCTATGCCGTCGATTGGCGCGACCTGACCCGCGACGAGACCGCGCGCCGGGTGGCGGATCTGCGCCTTGCGGTGCGCGACCCGGTCTTTGCCTCAGACCGCCCCGATCTTCAGGAATTGCGCGGCGCGGTGGATCACGCGCCACGCGTCGTCGATCTCTTTCTCGAATTGCACGGCGCATATCGCACTGCACTGGAAAAGATCCTGAGCCTTGCCGGCGACAACGCCGCCGATGAATTGCTGCGCAGCTCGCCCGAGACCGTCATCCACAATTTCTTTCGCGACCACGGCAACCATTTCCCAGAGCTCGAGCACGCCTCAGAAAGCGCACGCGAAGGAGAGTTCACCTCGCCCGAAGACCGCTATTTCGATCTGCGCGAGCGGCTTCGGACGCGGCATGGCATCACCGTGCGAGTCCGGCGGATCGGGGATCTGGGCGATGCGCTGCGGTATTATGACGAGGCCGCCGGCGTGGTGCATCTGTCTCAGGCGCTCGACACCTCCAACCGCGCCTTTCAACTCGCCCATGTTCTCTGCCTCGTGGCCTATCCTGACGTGCTGTCGGGGATCGTCAACCGCAGCGGGCTCGATTCACAGCACGCTCTGGCCCGGCTGCGGGTGGAACTTGCCAATTACTTCGCCGCCGCCTTTCTCATGCCCTATGACGCCTTCCTGCGCGAAGCAGAGGCGGCCGCCTATGACATCGACCGGATCGCTGCGGTGTTCAGCACCTCGTTCGAACAGGTCTGCCAGCGCCTGACCACCTTGCAGCGCGAGGGCGCGCGCGGCGTGCCGTTCTTCTTTTTGCGCATCGACAAGGCCGGGAATGTCACCAAACGTTTCAATTCCACCTCATTTCACCTTGCGGAATATGGCGGCTCCTGTCCGGTCTGGAACATTCACACGGCTTTTTACCAACCCGGCGTGATGATGCCGCAATTCGTCGAAATGCCCGATGGCGCGCGCTATTTCACCGTGAGCCGCACGGTGCATCGCCCGGTTTTCAGTGAGGAAACGCAGGACCGCCGCCTGACTCTTGCCTTGGGTTGCGAGGCGAAATACGCACACCGCTTGCGCTATGCGTCGAGCTACAATTTCGACGACCCCAAGCTTTATGCGCCCATCGGCCTCAACTGTAACCTCTGCCCGCGCCAGGCCTGTTCGCAGCGCGCGCATCAGCCCTTGTTGATGGAACTGCCGATTGACGAGAACCGGCGCGGCAGCACCCGCTATGAAAGCTGAAAGGGGGGCCGATTGGCCCCCCTTCCCGATTTTCTCTCGCTAAGGTCTTATTCCGCCGGTTTGGCCCGCCGCGGACGCAGATACTTGAACGCGGGCATCAGGATCAGGATGATCGCCACGATCATGATCGGTGCCGAAATCGGCCGGTTAAAGAAGATCGCCGGATCGCCCGAGGACAGAAGCAACGATTGGCGCAGCGTCGGTTCGGCAATCGGACCCAGCACGATGGCCAGAACCGCAGGCGCCACCGGATAGTCAAACTTGCGCAGGAAGAACGCGCCAAAGCCAAAGATCAGCAGCAGCCAGATGTCGAACATATCCTGCATCGCCGCATAGCCACCGACAACCGAGAGCACAAAGATCAGCGGTGCCAGCACGGTAAAGGGCATGCGCAGCATCCAGATAAACAGCGGGATGAAGGCAAGGTTCACGATCACGGCAAAGAAGTTGGAGACATAGAACGATCCAATCAGACCCCAGACGAAATCCGACTGTTCCACAAAGAGGCGCGGACCGGGCGTCAGACCCCAGATCACCATACCACCCAGCAGAATGGCGGTGGTGGGAGAGCCGGGAATGCCCAAGGTCAGCATCGGCAGCATGGACCCGGTAGAGGCAGAGTTGTTCGCCGCTTCCGGGGCCGCCACGCCTCCGACATGTCCCTTGCCGAAATCATCGGGACGCTTTGAGATCATCTTGGTCACGCCATAGGACATGAGCGAGGCCGGTGTCGCCCCCGCCGCCGGAAGCACGCCAACGAAGAAGCCAAGGAAAGAGCCGATGGACATGCCTTTCCAACCCTTTGTGAACGTCGTGCCGGAGTCCTCGATGATACCCTTTACCGAAATTTTTGCCTCGGTATTGGTCACTTCGCCCCGTGTCGATTCAATGGTCCAGATCATCTCGCCGATGCCATAGACACCGATGGCGAGAACGAGAAAGCTGATGCCCCCAAGAAATCCGTTCATCTCGAACAGAACCAGTCGCGGTGCGCCGGAAATCTGGTCAAACCCGACCGTGGCCAGAACGAGACCAAAACAGATGGAAAACACCGTCTTGGCTATATCGTCACCGCCAAGGCCCACAAAGGTTGCAAAGGCCAAAAGCATCAGAGCAAAGATCTCAGGCGGACCAAAGCTGAGGGCCACCGTTGCCAAAAGTGGAGCAAAGCCGGTGAAGAGCACGACCGACACCGTTCCCCCGACGAACGAGGCAATCGCTGCCGCCACCAGGGCAAGTCGCGCCTTGCCCTGCAGCGCCAGTGGTCGCCCGTCAAAGGTGGTGGCGACCGCCGTCGATGCCCCGGGAATACCCAAGGTAATCGACGAAATAGCCCCCCCATACATGGCACCATAGTAGATGGCGGCCAAAAAGATGATCGCTGATCCCGGCGGGACAAGGAAGGTGATTGGCAAGAGGATTGCCACACCGTTCACCGATCCCAGACCCGGCATTGCGCCGATAAAGAGCCCGAGAGTCACGCCGACAAAGATGAGCAATAGGTTAAGAGGTTGCACTGCGACAAGTATGCCGTCGCCAAGTAGAGATAGAATTTCCATGGATTGGGTCGCCCTTTTGTCAGCTAGGCCGTGACCGGCTCAGTAGATGATTTCGTAGAGGACATTGAACACCGGCTCGGTGAATCCCATGCCGGTCGGCATCGAGATTTGCATCAGCCCTTCAAAGAAGAAGAACAGCCCAAGCGGGAACAGCAGCACCATCGTAGTGGTCAGGAACCAGCCGTGGCGTCCGAGAACCTTGAGATAGTACAGCATGAAGATGGCCACCGCGCCATACATCGACACGATGTCGATCAGCGCCACAAAGCCAATGATACCACCCCCTACGAGCAACAGCGTCTTGAGCCCATAAGAGTCAAGCACCGGTTCATCCGACTGGGACTGCGGAGACGTGCCCCGCACCCAGTTCAGGGCGATAAAGCCGGTTGAGATCAGCATGCCCAGCGATAGCCAGAATGGCCAGAAGCCGCCCTGTGGTCCGGTCTTGGCAACAAAGCCAATCCCGTTCGCCGATGCCTTGTACATCAGGTAGATGGATAGGAGGGCCAGCACGCCCGCCGTCACTATTTCGCCAACCCGCATGGCTAGCCCTCCTTGTTGTGAGTTAAGTTTTCAGATTACTTCATGCCAGCAAGAAGCTTGGTGTGGTTCTCGACCTGCAACTGCCAGTAGGCGCGCTGCTCTTCCGGGTTCATCCACAGCGGAGACAGCGACTCTGCCTCCAGATAGCCCTGCCATTCTTCAGAGTTGAAGATGTCCTCAAAGAGCTTCTGGTAATAGGCTGCTGCCTCATCCGACATGCCCGGCGCACCAACAACGGCCCGCTGATTGTAATAGCTGAAATCGTGGCCCTTTTCCTTGAGCGTCGGAATGCCCGGATACGCGCTCATCTGCTCGTCAGAGAAGACCAGAAGCGGCCGCACGTCGCCCGACTGGAAGAAGCCACGTGCTTCTGCCGGGTTGTTCACTGTCGCCATGATCTGCTTGCCGGCCAGAGCCGCCGCAACCGCGCCGCCGCCGTCAAATGGGATGTATTTCGACTTCAGGTCGAAGGCGTTGTTCAGGTAGGCAAACACGATGCTGTCTTCCTGACCGGTGCCGGTGCCGCCGGTGGTATACTCACCATCCGCCGCTTTGACCGTCTCGACCCACTGCTCAAAAGTCTCGATTCCGCTGTCTTTCTGAACCCAGAGCGCGAAGGGGTCGACACCCATCATTGCAATCGGGGTAAAGTTCTGGATGTCGATGCCCAGATCGGGCTGACGGATCGGTGTCGAGAAGAACGAGTTGAGCGTCACCAGAATGGTGTGATCCGGATCGCTTGCCGTATTCAGCCAGATCAGCGCTTCTGCACCAGAGCCACCACCCTTGTTGTTGGGGATGAGCGGACGGCTGGTCATGTCCTTTTTCTCAGCCACCGACTGAATAAAGCGTGCGATCTGGTCGGCGCCGCCACCCGGACCCGCCATGATGACAAAGTCGATCGGCTTGCGCGGCTGCCACTCTGCCATTGCCGCCGGAGCAGTCAGCCCCAGCGCGGCGATGCCGAATGCTAAAGTTTTCAGAATATTCATGTCTTCCTCCCATTAATGGCCGCTATCCGGCCAGATGCAGTAAGGTTCTGATGCGCCCTCGGCCCTCCTCGGCCTTGTCTTGGTGCTCACCCAAACCAGTCTTGAGTTTGCTGTCGTCCTCCCGTCCCTGTCCACAAATTTCCGATACTTTTGCTCAACGCCTCAATGCACCATGACCACCGGAATCTTGGCTTCGTCCACAATGGTCGCGGAATTGCCGCCAAGCAGCGACTCCCGCTCGTAACTTTCGTGATAGGCCCCCATGATCAGCATGTTTGCCCCCACTTCGGCGCATTTTTCCAAGAGCGTGCGCCCCACATTGCCGCTGCGCTCGAACGCATGAATTTGCGACGTGATGCCCCGCTGCGCCAGATAATGCCGAAATTCTTCGGGTGTCGCGGTGTGCTCGATTCGCCCTGCCGTCAGGATCGTCACCTGATCCGCACCCTCGATCAGCGGCATCGCCAGCGCCACCGCACGCGATGCCTCGAGCGAGCCATTCCAGCCGATCGCCACATGGCTGCCGATATCGGCCGCAACCTGATCGGTGTCCGGACAGACCAGAACCGGACGTCCCGACGAAAAGAGCGCCGATTTCAACGTGTTGTATCCTAGGTTTTCGTCCTGATTGGGCTTGGCCACGCAGATCAGATCGGCAAGTCGCCCATAGTGACGCACCACCTCCACCTGCTTGCCCTCATATTCCCGGAATGCCGCCGTGGGCTTGCCAACCGCGCGCGGTTCAACACTGATCCCGTGACGCGCGGCATCGGCAACAAACTTGTCGCGCAGATAGTTCTGTTCGTAATCGGCGCGCTTGAGACTCGCCTCTTCCAACTGCTTGCGCAAGAACGACGGGATCACCACGCCATAAGGCATCATATCCTCGGCCTTGGGGTGGCAATGCACCACCCGCACATGCGCATTAAAGCGTTTTGCGAGGGCTGCAGCATGCGCAAACAGGATCGGTCCCCGACCGTCTCCGCGAACCGGCATCATGATGGTGTGAAGTGTGCTCTGGCGCATGATCAATAGAACTCGTTGGGAACGCCTGCGGCGTTGATGGAAAGGAACCGCGCCTGAGGCCCGTGGCCCGAAAGCGGCGCGATCACGAGAGCGCAGCGGATCAGCATGCCGGACCTGCGCCCGATGGGCCGCCCGCGTTCTGGCTCTGCCCTGCTGTATTGGCGTGGTCGTTTCCCAAGCCTGTCATGTTGCGCTCCCTTTGCTATGGTTTCGAGATCAGCTTCCCAGTGTCGCCCCCGGCGCAAGATCAACAGAGGCGGCCCATTCGCTCGCAGGCACTTTTGCCCCACCCTTGGGACGCACCCGCTTGATCAGGATCCGTCCGCCCACACATTGCACTGCCACGCCGGCATCGGACACCTCGCGCACGCGGCCCGAAATACCGTCCCCCGGCACAAGCGCGCAGTCATAGACATCGACCTCGGCCCCGTTCAGCGTGGTCCAAGCCCCCGGCGCCGGATTGGTGCCGCGAATGAGGTCATAGACCTGCTTCACCGGGCGATGCCATTCGATGCGCGAATGGGTGCGCGTGCAGCGCCGCTCATAGGTGGCCTCGTCCTCGTCGGGAACGATGCGCGGTGGATTGCCCTTGCGATAGAGATCACAGACCGTCAGCACGCTCTCCACGGCGCTCGGATAGATCTTCTTGAAATAGAGGTCGATCACCGTGTCATCCGGGCCGATCTCACAGTCCCACTGCAACAGGCTGTCGCCCTCGTCCAAGCCATCCGACGGGTAGAACCACGAATAGCCAGACTTGGTGGACCCCATGATGATCGGCCAGTTGACCGCCGAGGGTCCGCGATGCAGCGGCAACAAGGACGGGTGAAAGCAGATTGAACCATGGGTCGGTGTATCGCGCGCGGCCTCGGGCACGAACACATTGACAAAGGCCATCACCATCAGATCGGCCTGATGCCCCGCCAGAACCTCGAGCGAGGCGGGATCATCGAAATTGGCAGGCTGGTGGACCGGCAGGCCCTTTTCCAGCGCGAGTTCCTTGACCGGATCGACGGGCTTTCCGTCACGATCAGGCTCGCAATAAACCGCAACAACTTCGTCTGTCCCGGTGTCGAGCAGCTTGGCCAGCACATCTTTGCCAAAGGCCTGTTGCCCCATTACTATAAGTCGCATTCGATCCTCCCGTTGTGCGGGTGGCCGGTCTGCGCCGGCCTTGCCGTCACCCATTCATTATTCGGCAGCTTGTTTCGCACTTCCGACGGCACCAGAGTCCATGATCCGGGCCAAGTCTTCGCCATCATATCCCAGCACATCGCGCAGGATCTCTTGGGTGTGTTCCCCCAAAAGCGGCGAGCGCGTCACCTCAACCGAACTGTCCGATAGCTTGATCGGACAACCCACTGTCGTGTAGCGGCCCCGCGTCGGGTGATCGACGTCGACGATGGTCCCGGTCTTGCGCAGGCCTTCGTCTTCCATGATCTCCTTGGTGGACAGGATCGGACCGACCGGAATGTCATGCGGATTACAGATGTCCATCACCTCGAACTTGGTCTTGGTCATGGTCCATTCTTCGATCCGCGCAAAAATCGCGTCGAGCTTGTCCAACCGGTCGGCCGGGGTGCCATAGCCAGGCGCGGTCTTCCAATCCGGCTCGCCAATGACGTCGCACACCTTCTCCCAGACAGCCGCCTGCGTGATGAAATACGTGTAGGCGTTGGGATCGGTCTCCCAGCCCTTGCATTTCAGGATACGGCCGGGCTGACCGCCACCGGAGTCATTGCCCGCGCGCGGCGTCGCATCGCCAAACGGAATGCCTGCGCCATACTGTGAATATTCGGTCAGCGGCCCCACCTGCAAACGCTGCTGATCGCGCAGCTTGACGCGGCAGAGGTTGATCACCCCGTCCTGCATCGGTGCCAATACCTTTTGCCCCCGGCCCGAACGCTCGCGCTGATAGAGCGCGGTCACAATACCCAAAGCCAGATGCAGACCCGTGCCGCTGTCGCCAATCTGCGCGCCCGTCACAAGCGGCGGACCATCAAGGAACCCGGTGGTCGAGGCCGCACCGCCCGCGCATTGCGCGACGTTCTCATAGACCTTGCAATCCTCGTATTTGCCGGGGCCAAACCCCTTGACCGAGGCCATGATGATGCGCGGATTGATTTCCTGAATCCGCTCCCAGCTAAAGCCCATCCGGTCCAGAGCACCGGGCGCGAAATTCTCGACCAGCACGTCGCAGGTCTCAACAAGGCGCGTCAGCACCTCCTTGCCGGCGTCGGTCTTGGGGTTGAGCTCGATCGAGCGCTTGTTGTGGTTGAGCATGGTGAAATAGAGGCTGTCCGCGCCGGGCACGTCCACCAGTTGCTTGCGCGTTGCGTCACCGACACCGGGACGCTCCACCTTGATCACATCTGCACCGAACCACGCCAAGAGTTGCGTGCAGGTCGGTCCCGATTGCACATGGGTGAAGTCGAGGATCTTGACGCCTTCAAGAGCTTTCATAGGGTTCTCCATCTTCTGAGCTGCGTGGGCTGGTCGCCCACGCCCCAGTTTCGTTCTGTGTTCAGTCTTTGCGCGCTTGCGGATAGAGGCGTTGCGCCACCACCGATTGCGGGTTCAGGTTGCCGATATTGCCGCTTTCCTTGCCCGCTGCCGGGTCAATGATCGCGTTGATCAACGTGGGTTTGCCACTGTCGAGCGCCTCATAAACCGCCTTGCGCAGCTCATCCGGCGAGCGGGCGATGACACCCACCCCGCCAAATGCCTCGATCATCATGTCATAGCGCGAGCCTTTGACAAAAACCGTGGTTGCCGGATCGTCACCGCCGCCCCAGTTCTCACCATCGCCGCGATAAATGCCGTCATTGTTGAACACGACCGTGCAAATCGGCAGGTTGTAGCGGCAGACCGTCTCGATCTCCATCCCGCAGAAGCCAAAGGCGCTGTCGCCCTCAACCGCCAGCACCCGCTTGCCGGTCTCGATGGCCGCCGCGATGGCCGAACCCATGCCGATCCCCATCACACCCCAGGTGCCCACGTCGATCCGGTGACGCGGCTTGTGGATGTTGACGATCGAGCGGCACATATCGAGCGTGTTGGCGCCCTCGTTCACGAGGATCGTGTCGGGATTGTCGTTGATCGCATCTTTGATCACCCCGAGCGCGCCGTGATAATCCATCGGATCGTTGTTGTTGCGCAGCCGCGCATCCATCTTTTCCATATTGGCCGTGGCCTTGGAATTCACCGCATCCAGCCACTCTTTCGGCGGGGCGATCCCGGCCCCGTCCATGGCCTTGAGGAGAGCCTCACAGCAAGACCCAACGTCACCCACAATGGGGGCCGCGATCTCGACGTTGGAATCCATCTCCTCGGCCTCGATATCCATCTGGACAAAGCGTTTTGCCCCCGGCTCGCCCCACTGCTTGCCCTTGCCGTGGCTGAGCAACCAGTTGATCCGTGCGCCCATCATGATGACCACATCAGAATCTTTGAGGACCATCGACCGCGCGGCCGCGGCACATTGCGGATGGGTGTCGGGCAACAAACCCTTGGCCATCGACATCGGCAGGAACGGATAGCCGGATTTCTCCACCAATTCGCGGATCAGGTCATCACATTGGTCATAGGCAGCCCCCTTGCCCAGCACGATCAGCGGACGCTTTGCGCCCTTCATGACCTCAATGGCGCGATCAATCGCCGACTGCGCCGGGATCTGACGCTGCGCAGGCTCGATCACCTTGACCAGCGAGCGTGCCCCCTCTGCCGCATCCATCACCTGCCCCAGCATCGCGCCGGGAATATCAAGATAGACGCCACCGGGCCGCCCCGAAATCGCCGAGCGGATGGCCCGCGCCACCGCAATGCCGATATCCTGCGCATAGGTCAGACGGTAGGACGCCTTGCAAAACGGCCGCGCCATGGCCAATTGGTCCATTTCCTCGTAATCGCCCTGGGCAAGGTCCACGATCTCCCGCTCGGACGAGCCGGAAATCAGGATCATCGGCCAGCAATTCGTGGTCGCATTCGCAAGCGCGGTGAGACCATTCATGAAACCGGGGGCCGAAACCGTCATGCACACACCCGGCATCTTGGTCAGAAACCCCGCAACCGAGGCCGCATAACCCGCATGCTGCTCGTGCCGGAACGAAATCACCCGCATGCCTTGGCCCTGCGCATAGCGCCCCAGATCCGTGATCGGAATGCCGGGCACGTTGTAAATCGTCTCGATCCCGTTGAGTTTGAGCGCATCAATCAGAAGGTGAAAACCGTCTGTGAGGCTATTGATATCCACCTCTGACCCCGTGTTGGCCGATGCGTGTGCGCTGGCGAGTGCCATGTAGTTCCTCCCGTTTCAATTCTGCCTCGCCCCGCGATCTCAGCGGTGACAGGCGTGATAGCTAGGCCGTGTTCAAAGCTGCGTTGCGGGTCAGTTCCAGCCTGCCCCATGTTTTGCGAATATGCTGATGCAGTTGCATCGTGTGCTCGCGCACCCGCTCGGCGGCCTCATCGGCATCGCGGCGCTCCAACGCCTCGATGATTTCCGCATGGTCGACGACCGACCGCTTGACGCGATCCCCCTCCCACATCGACCGCAGGCGCACCGCCTGAATATGCAGAAACAATCCCTCCGCCATGCTCTTGAGCAATGCACAATGGGATATCTCCAGAATATGCAGGTGGAACTTCAGGTTATCGTCCGAGTATTCCGCAATCCGCGTCGCTGACAGCTCGTCATTGTATTTCGAGGCGATCTTGCGCAGCATCGCGATTTCTATGTCGGTTGCCGCAGTCGCCGCCAGGCGCGCTGCCATGCTCTCCAAAGCCGCCCAGGCGATGATCATCTCCAGGATCTCTTCCAGGCTCTTGCGCTGGACATAGACCCCCTTGCGCGGAACCACCGTCACCAACCCATCCGCCTCGAGCCGGGCAATCGCATCCCTGAGCGGCGTGCGCGAGATGTTCAACTGCTCGGCCAGCGAGCGTTCATCGAGCCGCAGATCGGCATTCTGATCATAGATGTCCATTTCCAAGATCGCTTCTCGCAGACGGTCGTAGACATGGTCCTTGAGCGTGAATTTTGACGCGATCGGGCGTAGCTTCATCTTATCCCTCCAATGCGCCCGTGCCCTTCGGCGGCCATGCTCACTTCTGTGGTATACCATAGACCAGCATATCAGGTCGGGCAAATCGTTTTTTGAAAATTCGTCGCCGCAGGTGCATCATACGCCTACCAAACCCCTGCCGATAGCGTTGTTTCTCCTGCACAATTCGCACAGCCGGCGGGCGTTAGGCGCAGATCGGAGGGATAGAACCATAAGTAATAATAAGTCATTGTTATAATTTATTTTATTCAAGAAATACACAAGCTACCAGAGAAAATGATCTCCCGCGAATCACATCCATCTTGTTGCGGTGCAGCATTCTCACGCCCCTCCGGAACCTGAGTCGCGCCACTTAATACGCAGCCCTGACTCCGCTCGCGAAAATGCCGGGTTGCTGGGTAAAATCAACTGTGGTATTTGGAATACCACAAGAATGAACACCACATTTAGTGGACCAAAACAGAGGGGCCGACCATGCTTATCCGTGCCGCCGACAGCGCGCTCGTGATCATCGACATGCAAGAGCGGCTCGTTCCTGCGATGCAGGCCCCCGCCCGGACGATTCGCAACGCCCGCACCCTGATGGCCTGCGCTCAGGAACTGGGTGTGCCGGTGATGATGACAGAACAGTATCCCACTGGCTTGGGCAAAACCGTGCCGGACCTGAAACCGGGACCGGGCACCACCGTGCTCAGCAAAATGCATTTCTCTTGCATGGAAGACGCCGATTTCGCGGCGCATTTCCGGGGCTTGGGGCGCAAACAGGCCGTGCTCGCCGGGATGGAGGCACATGTCTGCGTGCTGCAAACCGCCGCCAGCCTGATCGAAGAGGGGTACGAGGTCTTTGTCGTCTCCGACGCCACCGCGTCCCGCACCCTCGAGAGCGAAAAGGCCTGCATCGCCCGGCTCAGCGCTGCGGGCGCGGGGATCGCCACCACGGAAATGGTGGTGTTCGAATGGCTTGGCCGGGCCGGAACCCCGGCTTTCAAGAAACTGTTGCCACTGATCAAATGACGACCCCGGTCGTTTTACCCAAGGGAGGAAGAGCGTGAACATCCACGAATATCAGGCAAAGGCCCTGTTGCGCAGTTACGGCGCACCGGTCAGCGAAGGCCGCGTCGTTTTGCGCGGTGAAGAGGCCAAGACCGCCGCAGGCGCGCTCGATGGCCCCGTATGGGTGGTCAAGGCCCAGATCCACGCCGGTGGGCGCGGCAAGGGCAAATTCAAAGAGGCGGGCGCCGGGGAAAAAGGCGGCGTTCGCATCGCGAAATCGGTCAACGAAGCCGCCGAAGAGGCCAAGCGCATGCTCGGCCGCACGCTCGTCACGCATCAAACGGGTCCGGCGGGCAAGCAGGTTAATCGTATCTATATCGAAGACGGCTCCAGCATCGCACGCGAGCTTTACCTCGCCCTGCTGATCGACCGCCAGACCAGCCGAATCAGCTTTGTCTGCTCGACCGAAGGCGGCATGGACATCGAGGAGGTGGCCGCCGAAACGCCCGAGAAGATCCTCAGTTTCGCCGTCGATCCCGCCACCGGCTATATGCCGTTCCACGGTCGGCGCATCGCCTTTGCCTTGGGATTGACCGGCGGTCAGATCAAACAATGCGTGTCGCTGATGGGCATCCTCTACCGCGCCTTTGTCGAAAAAGACATGGAGATGCTCGAGATCAACCCGCTCATTGTCACCACCAGTGGCGATCTGATGGTCCTCGATGCCAAGCTCGGCTTTGACGGCAACGCAGTCTACCGCCACCCTGACATCGCAGAGCTGCGCGACACCTCGGAAGAAGACCCCAAGGAACTGGAAGCCTCCAAATACGACCTCAACTACATCGCGCTGGATGGCGAGATTGGCTGCATGGTCAATGGCGCGGGTCTGGCGATGGCCACCATGGACATCATCAAGCTCTACGGCGCCGAGCCTGCCAATTTCCTCGACGTGGGCGGCGGGGCGACCAAGGAAAAGGTCACCGAGGCTTTCAAGATCATCACCTCTGACCCGCAGGTCAAAGGCATCCTCGTCAACATCTTCGGCGGCATCATGCGCTGCGATGTGATCGCCGAGGGCGTGGTGGCGGCCGTCAAGGAAGTCGGCCTCAAGGTGCCGCTCGTCGTCCGTCTCGAAGGCACCAACGTCGAAAAGGGCAAGGAGATCATCAACACCTCCGGCCTCGACGTCATCGCCGCCGACGACCTCAAGGACGGTGCGCAAAAGATCGTCAAGGCCGTCAAAGGGTGAGCGCCGGTCCGGGGCCTTTGCCCCGGCAAACGCTCCGGTGGAGCGTTTGAGGCGCGAACGGGCGGAGCCCCGGATCATCCGACCATACCATAACGCGGCCCCGCCGCAGAACTCAGGAGCCAAACAAAATGGCAGTCCTCGTCGACAAACATACCCGCGTGATCTGTCAGGGCCTTACCGGCTCGCAGGGCACATTTCACTCCGAACAGGCCATCGCTTACGGCACCCAGATGGTCGGCGGCGTCACCCCCGGCAAGGGCGGCACGACGCATCTCGACCTGCCGGTCTTCAACTCGGTGCATGAGGCCAAACATGTGACAGAGGCCAATGCCTCCGTTATCTACGTGCCGC
>NZ_LADY01000063.1:0-36962 GCF_000961715.1 Roseovarius sp. BRH_c41
CGCGGCCGCGCGCACCCAATCCGTCAGCGGCAGCGCCTCGCCCATCGCCCGCTCGCGGCCCGAATCCTCGGCGGCGGTGCTGTGGTCGCGGTCAAAATAGGGTGGATTGACGATCACATGATCGAATTGCCGCGCGCGCAGTTCGGCGGGCAGATCCGCAATGTCGCCCTCCGTCACATCGAGCGCCAGACCATTGGTTGCGCTATTCCGGCGTGCCAGCACTGCATAGGCGGGCTGAATCTCCAGCCCCGCCAGCGAGACCCCCGGCACCCGCGCCGCAACACAGAGCGCCGCAATCCCCGACCCGCAGCCCAGATCCAGCAGGGTTTGACCCGCACGCGCCGGAACGCTGGCCGCCAAGAGCACCGGATCGACGCCGGCGCGATAGCCTGTTTTAGGCTGTGCAATCCGTAAACGCCCGCCCAAAAAGGCATCGTGACTCAGCTCTTCCTCGGCAAAGGGCTCAGTCCTCAAGCGAGAAACCATTGTCGATGAGCGTGGTGCGCGCCTCTTCGTAATCAGCCGTCGCAACCATCAGACGGCGCGGGAAAATGCCGATTGATCCTTCCAGGATGCTCATGTTTACGTCCATTTCAAAGCAGTCTATACCCTCGCCTTGAAGAAGCGCCTGAGCAAAGGCGATGGACGCGATATCGTTGGTACGTAAAAGCTGTTTCATAGGCCATAGATAAGAGCATGACGCGCACTATGTCGAGCCGTGTTGACGGGGGAAGTATGGGATTGGACGAAATCGCCACCAAGCCGCATGAACAATTGGCCGCCCATCTGGCGACCAAGATGGAGGCGGTAAATGTGTTGATCCGCGAGCGGATGGCGTCCCGCCATGCACCGCGCATCCCGCAAGTGACCGCGCATCTGGTCGAGGCGGGCGGCAAGCGCCTGCGCCCGATGCTGGTTCTGGCGACAGCGGATCTCTGTGGCTATGACGGTCCGTTTGATGTGCATCTGGCCGCGACGGTGGAATTCATCCACACCGCCACGCTCTTGCATGATGACGTGGTGGACGAGAGCGCACAGCGGCGGGGTCGCCCCACCGCCAACCTGCTCTGGGACAACAAATCCAGCGTGCTGGTGGGCGATTACCTCTTTGCCCGCGCCTTTCAATTGATGGTCGAGCCGGGATCGCTTCGGGTGCTCGATATCCTGTCCAACGCCTCGGCCACGATTGCCGAGGGCGAAGTGCTGCAACTCAGCGCGGCGCAGGATCTGGCCACAACCGAAGACATCTATCTGCAAGTCGTGCGCGGCAAGACCGCAGCGCTCTTCTCTGCCGCGACCGAGGTGGGCGGCGTCATTGCAGGCGCGCCCGAGGATCACGTCAAGGCGCTCTTTGAATATGGCGATGCGCTGGGCATCGCGTTTCAGATCGTCGATGATCTGCTTGATTATCAGGGTGACGTCAAATCCACCGGCAAGAATGTCGGTGACGATTTCCGCGAACGCAAACTGACCCTGCCGGTGATCAAAGCGGTGGCGGCAGCGACTGACGAAGAACGCGCCTTTTGGAAACGTACCATCGAAAAGGGCGATCAGCGCGACGGCGATCTGGAGCATGCCCTGACGCTCATGCAGGCGCATGGTGCACTGGAGCAGACCCGCGTCGAGGCGCTGGATTGGGCCGCCCGTGCGCGCGCGGCGATTGCCGTACTGCCGGATCATCCGGTGCAGCGTATGCTCGACAATCTCGCAGGCTATGTGGTGGCGCGGATCAGCTAAGCCGCGTGGCCTGCACCCACCACCCTTGGTGTGCCGCGCTCAGCGCTTGCGCGGCGCGCGTGGCGGTGGCGGCATCGGGATAGAGCCCGAAACAGGTGGCCCCTGATCCCGACATCCGTGCCAAGGCACAGTGCTGCGTCGCGGAAATCGCGTGCAGCACATCGGCCACTACAGGTTCTTCGGCAAGCGCCGCGCCTTGCAGGTCATTGCGCTGCGCGCCCAGCCACGCAATCAGCGCCCTAGCATCGGGCCATGTCGGCAATACTGCGGGCATCGCCGGATTGTCCCGCCGCGCCAGCCTGCCAAAGACTGCGGGCGTCGAGACCGGCACGCCGGGATTGACCAGCACAGCCTCGAGCATCGGCAGGCCCATCACCGGCGTCACATCCTCGCCAATCCCGCGCATTCGCGCGGCGCGCGCCAGCAGGCAAACCGGCACATCGGCCCCAAGGGCCAAGACATCGTTCGGGAGCGCCAGTCCACTCATCTCTGACAGCGCTCGCAGACAGGCCGCCGCATCGCTTGACCCGCCGCCAAGTCCCGCCGCCGCGGGCAGATGCTTGTCCAGCGTGATGTCGGCGGCGATCCCCATCACCGCTGCCGCCCGCAGCACCAGATTGTCAGGGCCGAGCGGCACGCCCCCGGCCATTGGCCCGGTCACGCTCAGCCGGGATTCGGGGGCCGGTCGCAGACTCAGGCGGTCACCCACATCGGCAAAGACCACCAGCGAATCGAGCAGATGATACCCATCCGCCCGGCGCCCGGTGACATGCAGTGTCAGATTGACCTTGGCGGGGGCGAACCCGTCAGTTGCCATCTTTGACAAGTTTGAGAGGCTCCGCGCCCTCGTCCTTCAGCACCTGATCCAAGCCCAACTCGAGTTTGCGGCGCACGCGCTCCGGCTCCAGATCGGGCGAGGGCTCGCTCTCGTTCAGGGACAGTGCGCGTTTCCACTGGAACCGCGCCTCGACCTGACGCCCAACGGCCCAGAGCACATCGCCCAGATGGTCATTGACCACGGGGTCGGTTGGCATCAATTCGGCGGCGCGCTCCATATGCCCGATGGCCTCTTCATAGCGCCCGAGGCGATAGAGCACCCATCCCAGACTGTCGACGATGTAACCGCTCTCGGGCTGTGCGGCGACTGCGCGCTCGATCATGTTCAGCGCCTCGTCCAGATTGATGTGCTTTTCAACCATCGTATACCCGAGATAGTTCAGCACCTGCGGATGATCCGGGTTGAGCTCCAGCGCGCGACGGAAATCGGCCTCGGCCTCGGGCCAGTTGTCCAAACGCTCGTGGCTGATGGCGCGGGCATAGTGCACGAACCACTGATCGCTGCCCCGCGCGCTGTAGAGGTCAAGCGCCCGGTCATAGGCGGGCACGGCGGCTGCGAAATCCTCTTGGGCCCTATAGAGATCACCGACCGCAACATGCACCTCCGGCAGGTCGGGATAGATTGTCGCCAGTTGCTCCAGTACCTCGATGGCGGCATCCGGTTTGCCCGCGCGGCGCAAGACATCGCTGCGCCCGAGTTCCGCCAGATGATAGGACGGGTGATCGCGCGGCACCTGCTTGAACGCCTCAATCGCCAGATCATAGCGCTCCAGACCCTCGAGCAGTTCGGCGGCCATCAGGATGGCGTCCACATGCGCCGGTTTGATCATCTCGGCCACGCGGGCATAGATCAGGATATACTCGTCATTGGCCTCTTGCATCAGCGCGCGCCCGAGCGAGAAGAACACCTCTGAAATCCCGTCCGACGCGCTGTTCACCAGATTGAAGGGCACGCTTTCGCCCGCTTCCAGACTGGCGCGCAGGGCACTGATCTCGTGATCAAGGTCGCTACCGAACGTGTCGTCGATGATGCTGATCGCACGCGTCTGCTCGCCCAATTGGCTCAGAACTTGCGCCCAACCGATGACACCGCGCCGGGTTCGCTGGATCGGAGCGTCATCTTCGCCGCTAAAGACCTTGTCTGCGCCCTCAAAATCCCCGACCGAGGCCAGCGCCAACGCTTTGTGGTAAATCGCAAAGCTGCGCAGCCCGCGTTCTTCGGCCACCGCATCGAACCTTGCCAGCGCCGAGGTCATGTCGCCCTTGCCCAGATCGGCCCAAGCCGCGATCATCCCATCCGCCAGATCACCGACGCCGCGATCTTCCTCGATCCGTGTCAACAGGGCGTCCCATTGCCCGTCACGCGTTTCCTGCGCCACCAGGGCCATCTGGCTCACCTGACTGCGCAGCCCATCCGACTCGATCTTGCGCGCAATCGCGGCCGCTGGGTCCAGCTTGCCCAGTGCCAGATAGGCGACAGTGGCATTTTCCATCAGCGCCGGGTTTGACGGGTCACGGGTCAAGGCCTGTGCGTAATACTGCGCCGCAGCGGCAAAATCGCCCGTGGCGCGCGCCTGTTGCGCCGCGAGATAGGAACCCGGTGCCTCTTCGGCCACCGCAGGCAGGGGCATGACCTGCAAGAGGGCGGTGAGTGCAAGCGCCGGAAGGGTTCGATAGGTCACGCTGTCCTGCCTTTTATGGTCTGATTTCACCCAAAGGTAATATGCCCGCCCCCCCAAGGCAATGCGGCGCAGCATTTTAGCCGCGCCGCCCCCTTGATCTCAGGGGATGGTTACATGTTCGGATAGTTCGGCCCGTCGCCACCCTGCGGCGTCACCCAGTTGATATTCTGGCTGGGGTCTTTGATGTCGCAGGTCTTGCAATGCACGCAGTTCTGAAAGTTGATGACGAAACGCGGGTCCTTGCCGTCTTCGCGCACCACCTCATAGACGCCCGCCGGGCAATAGCGCTGCGCGGGCTCGTCATATTTCGGCAGGTTCACGCCAATCGGCACCGATGCATCCTTCAACTGCAGATGCGCAGGTTGGCTTTCCTCGTGATTGGTCATCGAGAAACTGACATTGGTCAGCCGGTCAAAACTCAGCTTGCCGTCTGGCTTGGGATAGTCGATCGGCTTGTGCTTGGCCGCCGGTTCAGTGGCGGCGGCATCGCTCTTGCCATGACGCAGGGTGCCGAGCAGGCTGAACCCGGCGGTATTGGTCCACATGTCGAACCCACCCAGACCAAGTGAGGTCAGCAGACCATATTTCGACCAGAGCGGTTTGACATTGCGGACCTTCTTGAGATCCTTGCCAATCGCACCGCTGCGCACTTCGGTCTCGTAATCGTTCAACTCATCACTCGCACGCCCTGCGGCCAGCGCCGCATGTGCCGCCTCGGCGGCTGCCTTGCCCGAGAGCATGGCGTTGTGATTGCCCTTGATGCGCGGCACGTTGACCATGCCCACCGAACAGCCCAAGAGCGCCACGCCCGGCGCCACCATCTTGGGCATCGACTGATACCCTCCCTCGGAAATGGCGCGCGCGCCGTAAGCCACGCGCTTGCCGCCCGTCAGCAGCTCGGCCACCATCGGGTGATGCTTGAACCGCTGGAATTCCATATAGGGATAGAGATACGGGTTCTTGTAGTTCAAATGCACCACAAAGCCCACGTAAACCTGATTGTTCTCAAGGTGATAGATGAACGATCCGCCGCCCGCGTTGCTGCCCAGCGGCCAGCCCATCGTATGCGTGACCGTGCCCTCGCGATGCTTGGCGGGATCGACCTCCCAGATCTCTTTCATGCCAAGCCCGAATTTCTGCGGCTCATGACCCTTGGACAGATCGTATTTGGCGATCACCTCTTTGGCGAGGCTGCCGCGCACGCCCTCGGACAGGAACACGTATTTGCCATGCAGCTCCATCCCCGGCTCATAGTTCGGGCCGGGCGTGCCATCCTCGTTCTTGCCAAACTCACCGGCGACGACGCCTTTGACCTCACCAGTCTCGCCGTAAACCATCGCAGAACAGGACATGCCGGGGAAAATCTCGACGCCCAGCTCCTCGGCCTGCTCCGCCATCCAGCGACACACATTGCCCATGCTGACGATGTAATTGCCGTGGTTGTTCATCAGCGGCGGCATCGGGAGATTCGGCACGCGGATCTTACCCGCCTCGCCCAGCATGTAAAAATTATCCTCTTTCACCGGCGTATTCAGCGGCGCGCCGCGCTCTTTCCAATCCGGGATCAGCGCAGTCAGGCCGCAAGGATCGAGCACCGCGCCCGACAGGATATGCGCGCCCACCTCGGACCCCTTCTCCAGCACCACAACCGCGCAATCGGGATCAAGTTGCTTGAGGCGGATCGCCGCCGACAGACCGGCCGGGCCTGCGCCCACGATCACCACGTCATAGTCCATCGTTTCGCGTGTTATCTCGGTCATCGTCCTCATCCTTTTCCGGGGCGCTGCAACCATACCCTGCCGCGCAACAAAGTTGCGAGTGTGACTAGCCTGCGCATGCGCCAAGCGTCAATTGAAACACGACGTAATACCAGATGGAAAACGGCAATTTGTCACGCTTGTCGCGTGGAATCCGTCGCCTCGCGTGATCCGCTCTTGCAATCGGGCGCGCGCTTCGGGCAAGCTGCGTCGAAATTCGATGCGTGACCTGACGGGGCCTGCTATCCAGCGGCCCCGCTTCTGACAATGGACGGTTGATATGGAAAAGATCCCGATGACGGCGGGCGGCCATGCCGCGCTTGAGGTCGAGCTGAAACAGCTCAAATCGGTTGAGCGGCCCGCGATCATCCGGGCCATCGCCGAGGCGCGCGAACATGGCGACCTGAGCGAGAATGCCGAATATCATTCGGCCAAGGAAAAGCAGTCTTTTATCGAAGGCCGGATCAAGGAACTCGAAGGTATTCTCAGCCTTGCCGAGGTCATCGACCCGGCCAAGCTGTCGGGCGCGATCAAGTTTGGTGCGACTGTTACCTTGGTGGACGAAGATACCGACGAGGAACGCACCTATCAGATCGTCGGCGAGCATGAGGCCAGCATCGAAAAAGGTCTCCTGAACATAAAATCGCCGATTGCACGGGCGCTGATCGGCAAAGAAGAGGGCGATAGCGTCGAAGTGCGCACGCCCGGTGGTGATCGCGCCTATGAGGTGATAAAGGTCGCCTATATTTGATCAGGCAGCCAGCACATGCGCCCACCCCGCAGCGACTCCGGCCCCGCCAAGGGGTTCGACACGAAATCTGACACCGATGGCGTGACGTCGATCGAATTGATTGCCGTCGCGCTCTCTGCGCTCTGGCTGATCGGCACCGCGATCTTCTTTCTCGTACTCGCTCCGAGCGGCGAGGCAGGGGGCAGCGCGCTGCACTTCGTGATCGTGCTGATTGCGGTCTTCATGCCGGTCGCGATGATCTGGGTCGGGGCAACCGCCGCCCGCACCAGCCGCGTGATGCGCGAGGAAAGTCGCCGTTTGCGCGCTGCCATCGACGCGATCCGCAACGCCTATGTCACCCAGAGCCAGGCTCTGGGCCAGACCGTCGACAAGACGGTCAGTCAGAAACTCGATGAAATCGCCGCGGCCCAACGCAAGACTGAAACGGCCTTGGCAACATTCTCGTCGATTCGCGTCGGCCTGCCAGAGCCACGCCCGGTGCTGGCCCCGGCGCCGTCACCCGTCGATCCCGGCGATCAGGTGTCGCTGCCGCTTGGCACCTCCGCCGAGGATATGCAGGCCCCTCTGGAGCGCTCCGATTTCATCCGCGCGCTGAACTTCCCCGACAACCCCGAGGACAAGGTAGGTTTTGCCGCGCTGCGCCGCGCGCTCAAGGATCGGCCCACCGCCCAGTTGATCCGCGCCTCGCAGGATATCCTGACCCTGATGTCGCATGACGGCATCTATATGGACGACCTGCGCCCTGACATGGCCCGCCCCGAGCTCTGGCGCCGCTTTGCCGGCGGCGAGCGTGGCCGCACCATTGCCGCCTTGGGCGGTATCCGGGACCGCTCATCGCTGGCGCTGACGGCGGCGCGGATGAAACAGGACACGATCTTTCGTGACGCAGCACATCACTTTCTGCGCCGCTTTGACCGGATGTTCACCCAATTCGCGGAAACCGCCAGCGATGCGGAAATTTCGGAACTGTCCGAAACCCGTACCGCCCGCGCTTTCATGCTCTTGGGACGTGTTGCCGGCACCTTTGACTGACTCCCGGTCCGGGTTCTATCTGACCCAAAGCCCCTCGGGGGTCCGCGAGCAGCGCCCCCGACTCTCCGATTGCCCCCGCCAGAATTCCACGGCATGATGCGCGCCTGAGGAGATTGGACCCATGCGCAAGTTTCTCGTCGTGCTGGACGACAGCCGCGAATGTCTCAACGCCATGCGCTTTGCCGCGATGCGTGCCGCCCATACCGGGGCCGGGGTGGAAATCCTCGCGGTGATCCCGCCCGAGGAATTCAACCATTGGATCGGCGTGGGCGATCTCATGCGCGAAGAACAGCGCGAGCGGATCGAGGCGCATTTCGAGGTCTTCGCCAAATGGATGCGCGACAAGCAGGGGATCGACCCGGAACTGGTGATCCGCGAAGGCGATCCTGCGGTCGAGATCATCGCACAGGTGCAGGACGACCCGGCCATCGGCGTGCTGGTTCTGGGGGCCGCCACCGGCAAGAAGGGCCCCGGCCCGCTGGTCACGCAATTGACCAAGACGGCAGGCACCCTGCCCATTCCGATCACCATCGTACCCGGCGATCTGAGCAAGGAACGGCTGGAGGCGATCACCTGAGCGGCAAACCGTACGGTTTGACCGCACAAACGTACGACCGCACGCTGTCGGGCGGCATCCGCAGCACCTTAGAATGGTTCTAAACCTTGACAGAGCCCGGTTCGGAGCGCATATCTGGACCAACCACGAGAGGGCGCTGCCATGTTCATTCAGACCGAATCCACCCCCAATCCCGCGACGCTGAAATTCCTGCCGGGTCAGACCGTACTCGAGGCTGGCACCGCGGATTTCCCAAGCGCCGAGGGGGCAGAGAAATCACCGCTGGCCGAACGGATTTTCCGCGTGCCGGGCGTATCAGGTGTGTTCTTTGGCAATGATTTCGTGACCGTCACCAAGGGTGAGGCGACCGAGTGGGACCATATCAAACCCGCCATTCTGGGTGCGATCATGGAGCATTACCAATCCGGTCAGCCGGTCATGCTGGGCGAGGGTGGCGGGGCCTCTGGTCATGCCGAACACAGCGGCGAAGATTCGGAAATTGTCAACCAGATCAAAGAGTTGCTGGACACCCGCGTCCGTCCCGCCGTGGCGCAGGATGGCGGCGACATCACCTTTCACGGGTTTGATCGCGGCGTGGTCTATCTGCATATGCAGGGGGCTTGTGCGGGCTGCCCGTCCTCGACCATCACCCTCAAGATGGGGATTGAGAACCTTCTGCGCCATTACATCCCCGAGGTGACAGAGGTACGCCCTGTTGGCCTCTGAGCCACTGACGCTGGGATTTGACACATCGGCCGCGCATTGCGCGGCCGCTTTGTTGCGGGGCGACCGGGTGGTGGTGTCACACAGCGAAGAGATGGGGCGCGGGCAGGCCGAACGGCTCATGCCACTCTTGCAAGAGATCCTGGATGCGTCCGGCGTGACATGGCGCGATCTGACCCGGATCGGTGTCGGCATCGGCCCCGGAAACTTTACCGGCATCCGGATTTCTGTAGCTGCAGCAAGGGGTTTAGCCCTCAGCCTTGATATTCCCACGATTGGCATCAGCACGCTTGAGGCTATCCGGTCGCAGGCGCGCGACGGCACACCCTGCGTGCCCGCCCCGCGCGACATGGCCTATGTGCAACGTCGGGACACCACACCGGAACTGACCGAGATGCGCAGGGTCGCCAGCCCCCTCCTGCCCCCCAAACCGGCAGATTTGGCCACCCTCATCGCGCGGCTGGCCTCTCTTGCGCCCGAGGACAGCCCACCGCCCGCACCGCTCTATGTGCGCCCCGCAGATGCCGCGCCCGCGCGCGATCTGCCGCCGGTGATTCTGGATGACGCCTGAGACGCTGGCGACCTGTCACGCCCGCGCCTTTGCGGGCTCTGGTCGTGCTTGGACCGCGCCGGAGTTTGCCGGGCTTCTGGAAAGCAGCTTTGTATTTACAGTGGGTGATGCGCGGGCCTTTCTCTTGGGTCGAGTGATTGCCGACGAGGCCGAAGTCCTGACTCTGGCCACCGACCCCGCGTATCGCCGCCTAGGGCTTGCACGCCAATGTCTTGCTGCGTTCGAGGATGCGGCCCGAACACGGAGCGCTGGGGTGGCCTTTCTTGAGGTGGCAGAGGACAATGCGGCGGCGCTGCCCCTCTACCTTGGGGCGGGGTTCGCAGAGGCCGCGCGCCGGGCTGGCTATTACACACGCGCCAACGGCACCAAGATTGACGCCCTGATCCTGACCAAGGCGCTGGACTGACAGCAAAGGCCGCCGGATAGGTCCAGATCTGAGAAAATCATCAGACCTGCGTGCCAGAGCGCGCCCCCACCCTTGCAAACCGCAGGGACATGGCGCTAGGAATTGCCATGCAGATTTACCTCCCCATAGCCGAGGTGTCGGTCAACGCCTTTCTCCTGTTGGGGCTGGGTGGACTTGTGGGAGTCCTCTCGGGGATGTTCGGTGTTGGCGGTGGCTTTATCCTGACGCCGCTGTTGTTCTTTATCGGCATTCCACCGGCGGTCGCGGTGGCGACTGGGGCCAATCAGATCATGGCCGCCTCCTTTTCCGCAGTCCTGGCGCATTTCAGGCGCAAGACCGTTGACCTTGAAATGGGTACGGTCCTGTTGATTGGCGGTCTGATCGGTGCGGCAATGGGGGTTTTTGTCTTTAATTACCTCAAGTCGCTCGGCCAAGTCGATCTGCTGGTCACGCTCTGCTACGTGGTTTTTCTTGGCGTTATCGGTGGGATGATGTTCATCGAGAGCCTGCGCTCCATTCGCAACACTCGGCGCGGCGTGGTCCCCAAACGCAAGAAACATGGGTGGGTGCATCGCCTGCCGTTCAAGATGCGGTTCCGCACCAGCGGTCTCTATATCTCAGTGATCCCGCCGCTCTTGGTTGGGACCAGCGTGGGTATTCTGGCGGCGATCATGGGTGTTGGCGGCGGCTTTATCATGGTGCCCGCGATGATCTATTTGCTGGGCATGCCGACCAAGGTCGTGGTGGGCACCTCGCTCTTTCAGATCATCTTTGTGACTGCCTTCACCACGCTCTTGCATGCGACAACCAATTACACGGTGGATATCGCATTGGCCGTGCTCTTGCTGGTGGGGGGCGTGATCGGCGCACAGTTCGGGACATCCATCGGCACCCGGATGAAAGCCGAGCAGTTGCGCATCCTCTTGGCGATCATGGTTCTGGCGGTTTGTGGCAAGCTGGCGTTCGATCTTTTGGTCATGCCATCGGAGCTATATTCTCTCGGTACGGACGGGGCACCGTGATGCTCTGGCGTCTGGCGCTCTTGCTTGGTCTGGCCGCAATGCCGCTGCGCGCCGAAGAGGTGGTTCTTGGCCTCAGCAAGGCCAAGGTGGCCATCACTGCCACCTTTGAAGGGTCCGAGATCCTGATTTTTGGTGCTGTCAAGCGCGAGGCCCCAATTCCCGATGTGCCGATGGACGTGGTCATCACCGTCGCAGGACCGTCAGAGCCGGTTACCGTGCGGCGCAAGGACCGCCGGTTTGGCATCTGGGTGAATACCGATATGGTCGTGCTTGACGCCGCCCCGAGTTTCTATGCTGTGGCCACAACCGGGCCGCTCGATAAGGTGATGTCGGATACCGAGGATCTGCGACACCGAGTGTCAATCCCGCGTGCGATCCGCTCTGTCGGGGCGGCCAGCATGGCCGAGGATGCCGAACGCTTTACCGATGCCCTGATCCGCATTCGCCGTGATCAAGGGGCCTATGCCATGCGCGAAGGCGCTGTGGTGCTGGATCAGGAAACGCTCTTTCGCGGTGCGATCCAACTCCCGGCCAACCTGACCGAAGGGGAGTATCTCACGCGCATATTCCTGACCCGAGAGGGGCGGGTCGTGTCACACTTCGAGACCGTGATCGACGTGCAGAAGGTGGGGCTGGAACGCTGGCTTTATACCTTGTCCCGGCAGCAGCCGCTGGTCTATGGCCTGATGTCGCTGGCCATTGCCATCGCAGCAGGCTGGGGTGCATCTGCAGCCTTTCAAGCGATGCGGCGCGGCTAAAACCCGTATCGGGCCGCGCACCTTACGCCGTGACCCCTAACCCTATGATCAAGATAGAGAGCCAATGCGCCTGAACATCGACGTGACCATGGACTATCAGCTGACGGGGCATGACACCGTGCTTTTGACGTTGGAGGCGGCCCAGACCGATGGGCAGATCGTGGTCGAAAGCACACTCGATGTCGAGGGCGCCGATCTGCGCTGGATCAACGTCGAGGGGATGCCGGGGCGGCGGGTCTGGGCGCATGTGACCAGCGACAGGATGAAGCTGCGGTATCGCGCATTGGTCGAGGTGACGCGCATCGGCTCGGGGCTAGAGGGGCTCGCAGCCACGCCGATGCGCGACCTGCCCGGCGAAGTGGTTAGCTACCTTCGCCCCTCGCGGTTTTGCCAGTCGGATCTCCTGACCGAATTCGCGGCCCAACAGTTTCGCGGTCTTGAGGGTGGCGCGCGGATTGCGGCGATTGTGGACTGGGCCCGGTCCGAGATCAGCTATGTGTCTGGCTCATCCGGTGCCACAACCTCGGCAGTGGATAGTTTCATCGCCCGCAAGGGGGTATGCCGGGACTATGCCCATCTTGTGTGCAGTCTGGCCCGCGCGGGCAATATCCCGGCGCGCTACACCTCGGTTTACGGTGCTGATGTGGACCCGCCGGATTTTCACGCGGTGGCCGAAGTCTGGCTGGAGGGGGCGTGGCATCTTGTCGATGCCACCGGCATGAGCAGCGCCGCCGACATGGTGGTGATCGGCTCTGGCCGGGACGCAAGCGATGTGGCCTTCATGGAAACCGAAGACTGGGCGCGTCCACTCTGGCAAACGGTCGATGTGCGGCGGGTGTGATCCCCGGCCTTCAGCCGCGCCCGATATACGGCATCTTTGTCGCCATCAGTGTCATGAACTGCACATTCGCCTCTAGCGGCAGATCTGCCATGTGCAGCACTGATGCGCCCACATGATCCACGTCCATCGTGGGCGGCGGCGCGTCGGGATTGGCGGCGATGATCCCCTCAAGCAATTCGGTACGGGCGTTGCCGATGTCGATCTGGCTGCACGCGATGTCATAGGGGCGTCCATCAAGGCTGAGCGTCTTGGTCAGGCCGGTGATCGCATGTTTGGTGGTGGTATAGGCCACCGAACCGGGACGCGGCGCATGGGCACTGATCGAGCCGTTGTTGATGATCCGCCCCCCCATCGGGGATTGATTGCGCATCTGGGCAAAGGCCGCGCGCGCACAGAGGAACATGCCGTGCAGGTTCACATCCACGACCTGCCGCCATTCCTCATAGCTCAGCTCGTCGATCATCGCGGCGCGGCCAAAGCTGCCGGCGTTGTTGAAGAGCACATCCAGCCGTCCGGCGCGGGCAATGAAATCCTCGAACACCTGCACCACATCGCCGGGGTCGGTCACATCGCCGGGCAGGATCACGGCGTTGGCATGTCCCTTGGCCACGCGCTCCAACGCCTCAGCCCGCCGCGCCATCAGCCCCACATGCCAGCCGGCCTCTAGAAAGCTCCGCGCGCAGGCGGCCCCAATACCGGCGCTTGCCCCGGTGATCAGAACGGTTTTCATGTCTCTTCCTCCTGTTCGAGTTGCAGAGGCGCGGCCCCGCCGCGCAAATCCTCTACGGTCAGTGGTGCGGTGGGTTTGGACAGGCGGTTGCGCACAATCCAGTGCAACCGCTCTTCGGCGCGGGTGATCGCCACATAGGCCAACCGTTTCCAGAGCGGTTGCCCCGCCTCAGACCGTCCCATGCGGGCCGCGGCGTAGATGTCTGGGGCAAAGACCTGCACATCGGGCCATTGGCTGCCTTGCGCCTTGTGAATGGTCACGGCAGCCCCGTGCAGGAAGGTGGCCCCCATAGTCGCGGCAAAGGGGATGAACGGCTCTTCCTCATCCGGTTTCTCGATCTTGACGATCGAGGCGGCAGAGATTTGCGGATCTTCGGCCCCGATTACATGCAGGCGCGAAAACCCCGGCTTGCGCCCCGGCCCGAGATAGACCACCTGCGCGCCCTTGATCAGGCCGCGCGCCTCGAGATCAAGCCGCTTCTTGCGGTGCTTGAGCGGCAGTTCGATCCCGTCACAGATCAGCGGCTCGCCCGCTAAAAGCGCGGTTTCAGGCGCGCCATGCACGGCGCGAAAGGCATTGATCAGACGAATGCGCGTGGCATTGCGCCAGACAAGGACGGGCGAGCGCGCCATCAGATCAACCTCGACCCGCTCGGCCCATCTCACACGGTCGTCACGTCGCGCGGCATCCTCAATCATCCGCTCGAAATGGTGAAATTCCAGTGCAGGATCAGCGAGGGCGTGGGCCAGATCAAGAATGGGATTGTCCGCGTCCTGTCGATGAATGCGGCTCAGTTCCAGCCGCGCAGGCGCGGGCAGGGTTTCAAACACCATACCGCCGGTGGATTTGACGGGCGGCAACTGCGCCGGATCGCCAAAGAGCAGCAGGGTCGGGAAAATCTCTTGCAGGTCTTCGAATTGCTGGCTGTCCAGCATGCTCGCCTCATCTACAAACCCGATATCGAGCGGCTCTTCCCGCCGCTTCCAGCCGGTGATGAAATCAGACCCTCGCAGGCCCGCAGCGGCCAAGGCACCGGGGATGGATTTGTTGCTCTGGTAAAAGGCAAAGGCACGGTCGAGCGCCAGATCGGTCAGCCCTTCGATCTCGGGCCGCTCGCCTTGGCCTGCCAGCCATTCGGCGATTTTCTCATATTCCGGGTGATAGACGGGGGTGTAGAGAATGCGGTGGATGGTGGTGGCGGGCACGCCGCGCATGCGCAGCACGCTCGCGGCCTTGTTGGTGGGGGCGAGGATGGCCAAGGTGCGTTTATCGCGGCGCTTGCGGCTCTCGTAATCGCCCGAGACGATGTCGACGCCTGCCTCTTCCAACGCGTGATAGAGCGCGGCCAAAAGCAGCGTCTTGCCGGACCCTGCCTTGCCGGTGACGGCCAGCACAGCTCTTTTGCCCTCGCGCGGCGGGGTCAATACCCCAGAGTCGAGATCGACCCCGACCGTGCGCAGAGCCTCGGCAATGCGGTCATGCGCCTCGGCCTGATCCGGCGAATATGTCAGTGCGGTTTGCGTCATGGCGCGACCCTAGCGTTCCCTCAGGGCAGGTGCCAGAGCCAAAGGCGCTTGACCAGTCGGGGCGCACTTCCCTATTGCAGCGCAGGCGGTTACTGTCAGGCAAAAAGACCGGGGGCGCCGGAGACGCGCATCTCGCGACCAAGGGGAAATAGACAATGGCGCATATCATCGTCGTCGGCAACGAAAAGGGCGGCGCGGGCAAATCTACCGTGTCGATGCATGTGGCGACTGCCCTCGCACGCATGGGCCACAAGACCAGTGCGCTTGACCTCGATCTGAGGCAGCGAACCTTTGGCCGCTATGCCGAAAACCGTGCGAAATTCATGGAGAAATCCGGCCTCGATCTGCCGAGCCCGCGCTATCACGAACTGCCCGAAGTGGCTGCGGATCAGCTCAAACCGGGCGAGAATGTCTATGACCGACGGCTGTCGGCTGCGGTGGCAGAGCTTGAGGCGGACAGCGACTTCATCGTGATTGATTGTCCTGGCTCTCATACCCGTCTGAGTCAGGTGGCGCATAGTCTTGCCGATACGCTGATCACGCCCCTCAACGACAGTTTCATCGACTTCGACTTGCTGGCGCATATTGACAGCGACGGCAAGAAAATCCTTGGCCCCTCGGTCTATTCCGAAATGGTCTGGAGCGCCCGACAGTTGCGGGCGCAGGCCGGTCTGCGCGCGATTGACTGGGTTGTAGTCCGCAACCGTCTGGGCGCACAGCAGATGGTCAACAAGAAGAAGATGGGCGATGCCGTCGACAACCTCGCGAAGCGGATCGGTTTTCGTGTGGCGCCAGGGTTCAACGAACGGGTGATCTTTCGGGAATTGTTCCCGCGCGGTCTGACGCTGCTTGACCTCAAGGATATCGGGGTCAAGGGGCTCAATATCTCGAATATCGCCGCGCGTCAGGAGCTGCGCGATCTGATCAAGGCGCTCAAGCTGCCGGGGGTTACGGCAAATTTCTGAATCTCCGCAGACCAGTCAGACGGGTGGTCCCGTGCGCGGATGCGGGCGGTTGCGCAACCGCTTGTTGCGCGACAACGCCCAGAGGTTTGAGGCAAACAACGCCCCGATCACAACCGCTCCACCGATGATCGCCCAAACTCCGGGATCCTCGCCCACCACGGCCCAAACGAGCAGCGGGGCCAATACGGATTCGAGCAGGATCAAAAGTGCCACCTCAGCCGAGGCGATGTAGCGCGGTCCAAGTGTCAAAAGACAGGTCGAGACGCTGATAAACGCGCCATGCGCCAGGATGAGTGGCCAGTTGCCCTGCCAGACCACCACGGGCTGCGCCACTGGCCAGATTGCCAATGACGCCCCCAAAAAGGCCAGCGGAATAGCCGGGATCATCGACACGGCCCTGAGTTGCCGGGCCGTGGTCATCGCGCCCGCAAAACTGGCCGAGACCCCAAGCGCGATCAAATCGCCGCTCCAATGCGCACCATGTGTTTCGCCTGATCCCCAAGCAATCACGCCCAGCCCTGCAAACACGCCCAGCATGGTCAGGATCATGCGTTGGCTGATCGCCTCGCCCAGAAAAATGCGGCTGAAAATCGCGGCAAAGACCGGCATGGAGGCAAGGATAAATACCACATTCGCCACACTGGTCAGGCTGACAGCAAAGACGAAACCCGGTGCTGTGATAGCAATCAGAAAGGTATAGAGCAGACCCGGCTTGCCGGTTTGCACCACCTGCCTGATGCCGCGTAGCCCCTGCGTGGCCAGAACCCCCGCCAGGATCACAGACCCAGCCGTGATCCCGCGCCAGAATGCAATGCTCGCCGCGTCCCCGTCGATCAGCCGCACGAAAAGCGAATCCGGCACGACGAAGAGCACGCCGAGCGCGGTGATGATCAGGCCTTTGAGATGCGTATTCATCGGGCAATCTCTGGGGGGATTGCGGGGCAAAGTAAACCCCGTCTTGGCTCTCGCCAAAGCGCGCGGGCGCGGTCTATGCTGCGCCGGTCAGCCAAAGGAGTGCCACCCCATGCCCGCCCCCGAAAACCGTTTCAAATCCGCCCTAATGCGCGGCGAGCGCCTGATTGGATGCTGGGCTGGGTTTGCCGATCCCTATGCGACCGAGGTCTTGGCCAGCGCCGGGTTTGACTGGCTTGTGATCGACGGGGAACATGCGCCCAATGATCTGCGCTCGATCTCGGCGCAATTGGCGATGCTGGTGGGACGTGCGAGCCTGCCGGTGGTGCGGCTGCCCATGGGCGAGGCTTGGGCGATTAAACAGGTTCTGGATGCAGGCGCGCAAAGCCTGATCATCCCCATGGTCGAGAGCGCCGATCAGGCGCGCGATCTCGTGCGCGCCACGCGCTATCCCCCCGAGGGTATCCGGGGCTCCGGCGCGGCCTTGGCGCGCGCCTCTGACTTCGCGCGCATCACCGATTACATCCCCACCGCCAATGCCCAGATCTGCCTGATCGTGCAGGTCGAGAGCATGGCGGGCATAGACGCGCTCGGGGATATTCTCGCGGTCGAGGGAGTGGACGGTGTCTTTATCGGCCCCTCTGATCTGGCGGTTGATATGGGCTTTGTCGGCAATAGCCACGCGCCCGAGGTGCAAGAGGTGATCCAGGGTGCATTGAAGCGCATCGCCACCTCGCCCAAAGCGGCGGGCATCCTCGCGCTCGATCACGACACGGCGCAACATTACGCGAACTGGGGCGCACAGTTTCTGGCGGTGGGCATCGACGTGGTGATGCTGGCACAGGCGGCGCGCGCCACCGTGGCGCGTTGGCGCGTTGATGGCTGATCTCTGGCTTTTGGTCGATGTGGGCGGCACCTCTACGCGGGTCGGGCTGGCGCGCGGCGGACAGCTTGACCGGGGCAGCACGCACAGCTTTCGCAATGCCGATTTCTCGGGGCTGGCCGATATTCTTGATCACTACCTCAACCGTCACCCGACCCCGCCCACCGCGCTTTGTGCCGGGGTTGCAGGGCCGGTGCGGGGCGACACCGCGCAACTGACCAATCTCGACTGGTTCATCGACAGCGCCGATCTGGCACGCGTCACCGGCGCGCGCGATATCCACCTGATCAACGATCTGGCGGCGCAGGGCTATGCCTTGGATGATCTCGATCCTACCGATATCACGCCGCTGATCGACGGGACCACGCCGCCACCAGAGGCCGCGCGCATGGTCATGGGCCTTGGCACCGGCAGCAATATCGCCGTGGTGCATCGCACGCCACAAGGTCTGTTCGTGCCCCCCGCCGAGGCTGGTCATAGCAGCCTGCCGCACTCTGACGGCCCCATCGGCACCCTGATCGCAGACCTTGCGGGCAAGGATGCTCACCGCCCGCTGGAGGCGCTGCTATCGGGGCCGGGGCTTGTGCGGCTGCATGGCCACCTGAGCGGTGACACCCTGACCCCGGCCCAGATTATCGCGGCGCATCTGGCAGGCGATGCCGAGGCCTGCGCCAGCCTCACGGCATTTGTGCGGCTATTGGGCACCGTGCTTGGCAATCTGGCGCTCAATCACCTGCCGATGGGCGGGATATACCTGATCGGTGGCACCGCACGGGCGGTGGCTCCCTACCTTGTACCGATGGGCTTTGCCCAGACCTTTACCGCCAAAGGACCCTACAGCCATATCATGCGGGATATCTCCCTCAGCCTCGTTACCGACGACAATGCCGCCTTGCTAGGCTGCGCCCGGTATCTGCGGCAACGCCATCCCTAACGCATCTTCGCCAATGGCCCACTTCCACAGCGGTCCCGGCTCTGCCATAATGCCCCCCAACCAACAAAAAAAGAGCAGTGGCATGAACGATCTTCTCTCGCCCACCCCGAAATCCGACTACGATGCCTCGTCCATTCAGGTGCTCGAGGATATGGAGCATGTCCGCCTGCGCCCCGGCATGTATATCGGCGGCAAGGATGATCGCGCTCTGCATCACATGGTGGCTGAGATCATCGACAACTCGATGGATGAGGCGGTCGCGGGCCATGCGACATGGATCGAGGTGGAGCTGCATGCCAACGGCCATGTCAGCGTGCGCGACAATGGGCGCGGCATTCCGGTTGATCCGCACCCCAAGGACCTAAAGAAATCCGCGCTCGAAATCATCTTTTGCACGCTGAACGCAGGCGGCAAGTTTTCGGGTGACAGTTATCAGACCTCGGGCGGTCTGCACGGCGTTGGCTCGTCGGTTGTCAACGCGCTCTCGGATCATCTGCGGGTCGAGGTGGCGCGCAACCGCGAGCTTTACATGATGGAGTTCTCACGGGGCATGCCGCAAGCGCCCTTGGTCAAGATTGGGGCCGCTCCCAACCGGCGCGGCACCTCTGTCACCTTTCATCCGGACCCCGAGATCTTTGGTTCTCTCACGCTCAAACCAGCGCGGCTGTTCAAGATGTCGCGCTCCAAAGCCTATCTCTTTTCCGGCGTCGAGATCCGCTGGAAGACCGAGATCACCGATGGCGAGACACCCACAGAGGCCACGTTCAAATTCCCCGGCGGCCTTGCGGATTATCTGGGCGAGACCCTGAATGGTGCCACCACCTATGCCGAGCGTCCCTTTGCCGGGACCGTGGATTTCCGCGAGAAATACAACGTGCCGGGCAAGGTGGAATGGGCGATCAACTGGACGCCTGCGCGCGACGGTTTTATCCAATCCTATTGCAATACCGTGCCCACGCCCGAGGGCGGCACGCATGAGGCCGGGTTCTGGGCGGCGATCCTCAAGGGGATCAAGGCGTATGGCGAGCTCTCCAACAACCGCAAGGCCGCGCAGATCACCCGCGAGGACCTGCTGGCGGGCGGGTGCGCGCTGGTGTCGTGTTTTATCCGAGAGCCGGAGTTTGTCGGCCAGACCAAGGACCGTCTTGCCACCACCGATGCCGCGCGCATGGTCGAGGGCGCGGTGCGTGACCATTTCGACAACTGGCTGGCGGCGGATACCAAATCGGCGGGGGCGATCCTTGATTTTCTGGTGTTGCGCGCCGAGGAACGGCTGCGGCGGCGGCAAGAGAAAGAGACGCAACGCAAGACCGCGACCAAGAAACTGCGCCTGCCCGGCAAGCTGGTGGATTGCTCCTCCAGCACCCGAGAGGGCACGGAATTGTTTATTGTCGAAGGTGATTCCGCGGGCGGTTCCGCCAAAATGGGCCGCGACCGCAAGATTCAGGCGCTCTTGCCGCTGCGCGGCAAGATTCTCAACGTGCTGGGCGCCGCCTCGTCCAAGCTGGGCAGCAATCAGGAGATCAACGATTTGACACAGGCGCTGGGCGTCGGGCTGGGGACGAAATTCAATCTCGACGACCTGCGCTATGACAAGATCATCATCATGACCGACGCTGATGTCGACGGGGCGCATATCGCGGCGCTGTTGATGACGTTCTTCTTTACGCAAATGCGTCCGATGATTGACGCGGGGCATTTGTACCTCGCCTGCCCGCCGCTCTATCGCCTGACGCAAGGGTCAAAACGCGTCTACTGTCTGGATGAGGCCGAGCGCGATGTCTGGCTGGCCAAGGGGCTGGGCGGCAAAGGCAAGATCGACGTCAGCCGCTTCAAGGGTCTGGGTGAAATGGACGCCAAGGACCTCAAAGAGACCACGATGGACCCCAAATCCCGCAAACTCATCCGCGTCACCATCGACGAGGACGAACCAGGCCAGACCAGCGATCTGGTCGAGCGCCTGATGGGCAAAAAGCCGGAACTGCGGTTCCAGTATATCTCGGAGAACGCGCGGTTCGTGGAGGAGTTGGATGTTTGAGGTGATTCTATGACGGCAAGTGTATCCATAGATTGTCCCTATTGTGGAACATCGCACTCCAGTTTTGACCTCACCGTGGAAGCAATAAGCCTAGCGGCACCCAACCAACGGTATGCTTTAGCTCAGTGTGGAGGATGTAAAAAGCAGGTTCTTCTTAAATTTCAGTATAGATCAACAGGTTATGGCCCGGAATTGATTGGAACGGGTAACGGTGGACCAATTACGCGTTCCTTTGATCTAAGATTTGTTTCACCCAGCAAGGCTCAACCAAGAATTCCTTCGGATATTCCTGAAAACGTTAAGAAACCTCTTCAGGAGGCTGAGCAAGCCTATGCTGTTGGTTTGTATAGTGCTGCAGGGTCCTGTTACCGAAAGACGGTTGAAAGGGCGGTCAAGAAAATCAAGCCTGATTTATCTGGCATGTTGAACAAACGTATCCGCCAGCTTGAAACGGAAGGATTGCTACCCCATTCAATGATAGAGCTCCTTGATCAGGTCCGGCTTTTTGGCAACACCTCGATGCATGAAGATGACGAAGACCCCACAAAGGAAGACTGTTCAGCAGCCCGCGACTTCTGTGATCTGTTTTTGACATATGCCTTTAGTCTACCGGCGAAAGTTGCGGCTGCTAAGTCGAAGCTTGAAAATTCCGACTGAACAGTAGCATGCCTAGAGTGGTGACCAACCAACCATAAACATCATCATTCCCGCGAAGGCGGGAAGCTCTGACAACAGCGCGGGAAAGGCTTCAAGAGATCCCCGCCTTCGCGGGAATGACGCTTCCGTAAATATGCGGTGTGGACAGTGCTCCGCGCGGAATCAAGGCGCGCAGCGCCGCCGCGCGATCGCCGGGCCGCCCCCCGGCCTGGCGATTTTGAGGCGTCGCACTCGGTCGAGGGGTCACACGGATTTTGAGGGATAAAGCGGCAGCCATACCCGTTGCCTCGCCAGACCGCGGCCCTGCGATCCGCGCGAGTCAACTCCACGGCACCCATGGGGTAGGCCATCGCCCACCCCATAATGCCCTCCACGCTCAGGCGTAGAACAGATCACAATGGACATGCCGCGTGATCTGGTTGCGGTTGATCCCCAGAGCGGCGAGGTCTGCGTCGCTGCGGGCCTCAAGTTCGGCGATGAATGCGCGGCGTGAGGTGGTGCTGGTCAGCACCTCTAGCCCTTTCGCGACGGCCCGGACGACCCGCGCGGAAAGCCCGGCGCGCTCTGTTGACCGCTGATATCCTGAGGGAGTCGAGTTGATGAGTGTAGATGCCATTTGCTTGTCTCCTGCATTGTCTGCACTCAGAAAACAAGTTTATTGATCAGTTATCAATATTGATATTCCGTTATTTGATTTGATTTATCTATCGTTTCTCCTGCAAAGAACCGATGGAAGTGATGTGAGTATCTCTGCGCCGCCTCAAATGTGGCGAGCTGAAACTCACCCCATAGGCGATCCTGCGACCGTACAGCAACGGCACCGAGGAGGGATGCGGATGGCCTTAATGCAATCTGCGGTCGGGGGATTGGCGCGGGTGGTCGGGGGTCACGTCCTGATACTCGGTCTCGACCACGTCTTCTCTGGCGGGGGGCGGACGGTTGCCCATCTCAAACCGTTGCACATGCACGCGTTGGCGAACCTGCGCAAAGACCGCTCGTCGGACCGACGGTATCAGAAGGGCAAAACCCACCGCGTCGGTGAAAAAACCCGGTGTGAGCAAAAGCGCGCCCGCAAAGAGGATCATCGCCCCATGGGCCAACGGCTCTGAGGGGTCATCCAGTTCAGAGAAGGAGCGGCGCAGGTTTGACAAGGCCACCGCCCCCTGCATCCGCAGGAGCCATGTGCCGATCACGGCGGTCAACACGACAATCGCCAGCGTCGGCCAGAGCCCGATCAGCCCGCCCACCTGAATAAACAATGCGATCTCGATAATCGGAACGGCAAGAAATGCCAAAAAAAGCCACATGCGCGGCCCTCCTTTGTTTTATGACCCTTACGGTGGACTTGGCCCTGTCCAACCCCTACATAAGAACGAGCGTTGACGCTTACCATGCCCCGCACAACAAGAGGTGCCCATGAATTCGCCGATTTTGCAGTTACTGGTGCTTGCCGGTATCGCCATCTTTTTGATTTTGCGGCTGAAGAGTGTTCTGGGCACGCGCGACGGATTTGAAGGTCCGGCCCGCAGCGCGCCCACACCCGAGACCAGCCGCCGCCGTGAGTTCGAGGTGATCGAGGGCGGACCGGATCACGACATCGTTGATCATGTGCCCGAGGATTCTGAGGCAGCCGGCGCCTTGGCCGATATGAAGCGGATCGAGCCGGATTTCAGTGTCACGACCTTCTTGCAAGGGGCGCGCGGCGCCTATGAGATGATCCTGATGGCCTTTGAGCGGGGCAAGCTGGATGAGATCACGCCGTTTCTCGATCGGGAGGTCTATGAGACCTTTGCGCAGGTGGTCGATTCCCGCGAGCAGCAGGGGCTGAGCATCGAGGCGGAGTTCATTGGGGTGCGGGAATTGTCGCTGTTCGATGCAAAATTCGATGCGGCGACACGACGTGCGGAAATAACGGTGCGCTATGTGGGCGAATTGGTGTCTGTCGTGCGAGATAGCAACGGCGAAATCGTCGAGGGAGCACCTGGCCAGTCAAAACGTCAGAAGGATATCTGGACCTATGAGCGTATCATGGGGTCGGATGATCCCAACTGGCGGCTTGTCGCAACGGGCGAATGACCAAAGGGCTGTGGCGGATCGTTCTGGGGCTGTGGCTCTGGTGCGGGGCACCGGCCACGGCGCAGGACGTGTCGCACGAAATCCTAGGCTTTGATGATCTGAACGGCTGGCCCGAGGATGATCACGCGGCGGCCCTCTCGGTGTTTCTGAACACCTGCCCCGATATGAAGGACCCTGATTGGCGCGCGCTCTGTGCGCTGGCACAGCAGCGGCCGGATGCGCGGGGGTTCTTTGAACTCTTTTTCCGTCCAGTGATCGTATCCGAAGGCAAGCCCGCGCTCTTTACCGGCTATTTTGAACCTGAGTTGAATGGCGCGACGCGCCCCGATGGGCGCTATCGTTACCCGGTTTACCGAGAACCCCCCGAAGCGCGGCTGTCGAACCCCTGGATCACACGCCGCGAGATCGAAACGACGGATGTGATGCGCGGTCGCGGGTTGGAGATTGCCTGGGTCGATGATCCGGTAGAACTGTTTTTTCTACAGATCCAAGGGTCAGGGCGGATCAGGCTCGAGAATGGTCAGGTGATCCGGGTGGGTTATGCCGGAGCCAACGGCCACCCCTATCGGTCGATTGGCGTCGAACTGGTGCAGCGCGGCATTTATTCGGTGCATCAGGTGTCGGCTGAGGTGATCAAGAACTGGGCGCGGCGCAATCCGGAAGAGGGGCGTGAACTGCTTTACCACAACCCGTCCTATGTGTTTTTTCGCAGGCTGGATAATGTGCCCGCAGAACGTGGACCGCTTGGGGCGATGAACCGTTCTGTGACGACGGGGCGCACAGTGGCGGTCGATCCGGCCTTTGTGCCGCTTGGTGCGCCGGTCTGGATCGAGAAAGAGGGCGATGGCCCGATCCGCCGTCTGATGGTGGCGCAGGATACCGGTTCTGCGATCAAGGGTGCGCAACGGGCTGATATCTTCTTTGGTACTGGCGATGCGGCGGGGCAGGCGGCGGGACGGCTGCGAGATCCGGGTCGGATGGTGGTGCTGATGCCGATTCAGCGCGCCTATGCGATGCTACCGGAGCAGGCGCCGTGAGCCGCAGGCGCGTCCGGCCTGACGAGTTGGACCTGTGGCATCAGGTGGCGCGCACGGCGCAGCGCATGCGACCCGAAGAGCCACGATCCGACGACAGAGCACCCGAACCCATGATCCGCAATCCGCGGAACGCCCCGGTTCAGGCCCGGCTGGAGGATTTTCAGATCGGTGCCACGTCTGGGCGCCCGAGTCCTGCTCATGATGTGTTGCCTGCGATCTCAGAGCGGCTGGCCACCGCGCCGGTCAGCATGGACAAGAAGGCGTTTCAGCGGATGAAACGCGGAAAACTGGTTCCTGAAGGCAAGATCGACCTGCATGGCATGACCATGGACCGAGCGCATCCTGCGCTGATGGGGTTCATTCTGCGGTCGCATGCGGCGGGGTTGCGGCTGGTTCTGGTGGTCACCGGCAAAGGCAAGGATCGCGATACCGGGGGACCGATCCCGGTACGGCACGGCGTCCTGCGTCATAATGTGCCGCACTGGTTGCGAATGCCGCCGCTCGCGCCTTTGGTGTTGCAGATCACTGAGGCGCATCTGAAACACGGCGGTGGCGGGGCCTATTACGTGTATCTAAGGCGTCAGAGATAGAGACGGGCGCGCCCGCGACACCCCGATGGCCATCATGACGCTGGTGAAGATGAAATAGCCTGCAATGATCACGAATTGTGCTTCGATTCCTAGGCCCAGGTCTATCCCCAGCCCAGTCAGACCCGGCCCGATGGCAGAGCCAAATACCATGAGCGCAGCAGCCATGGCCTTGATGCTGCCAAGGTGGGCGGTGCCATAGAACTCGGCCCAAAAGGCATTTGGCAGTGTGCTGTTCGCCCCTGTGGTCATTGCGAGAAACACAAACCCCGCGAGTAACAGGCCCGGACCATCCGCCATGGCGAAGCAGAGAAAGGCCACGACCATCGGCAATTGCATGAAGGGCAGGAGCCGCGCCGTGCCAATGCGGTCAAGCGCCCAGCCCGAGAGGATCATCGCGCCGATGCCCACGGCCGTATAGATCGGAAACATTGCCACCAACGCCACGTGGCTTACCGCCTTGACCTCTGCAATGTGCACTTGATGAAAGAAGAACGCAGTGTTGAAGGCTGAGGGACCAAGCAGGGCTGGCACCATGAACCAGAAAAGGTAATGCCTAAGCGACTGGTTGCGGGTCCAATGTCGCGCGTCCATGCCGAGCGATTGGCTGGTCTGAGCCCAGCTCTGCGGCGTGCGTTCCCGCCGCAACAGGAGAAGCAGAAGCGGGATGCCGATGGCTGCAACGATGCCGGCGGCAACCCAGAGGACTCGCCAGTCGTGCACCCGTAGGAGCGAGACGAAGATCAGCGGCAAGAAGGCCTCGCCGAGGGCGAAGCCGAGGGTGGCGATGGAGAGGGCTTTGCCGCGTGCCGCCACGAACCAGCGGGCCATCGCGACCACGGCGAGGTGGCTCATCATGCCTTGGCCGGTGAAACGCAGGGCGAAGATCACCAGGGGCAGGAGCCACCAGACCGGGTTGGCGGCCATGAAAAGACAGGCGCCGACCATCATTGCCAGCACCAGGGGCGCCAGCCGTCGCACGCGAAAGTGGTCGGTGAGACCCCCGGCCCAGACCATCACCAAGGCCGAGGCGGTGGTGCCCAGCATATAGACCCCGCCCCATTGGCCATGGCTGAGACCGAAGGTCTCGCGGATCTCGCCTGCGAAGATCGAGATGAAATAGGTTTGGCCGAAGCTACTGAAAAAGGTCAATAAAACCCCGGCGGTGAGCCAGGGGGCGTTGTCACGGAGGAAGGTTAGAATCGGCATGCCCCTTGTTCGCGTGAAACGCCGCGAGAGGAAAGACCCAACCGGCTGATCTGCTGGACAGCTTGGGTTTGAGTATTTTTGGAACAGTGAAGCGGGTGAGATACCGGGGGGGCTGACAGAGCTGTGACCGGGGAGACCGGCGCGCCCTGACCACCCGCCCGACTCGGGGGGTAGGTCTTTGTTAACAGGGCAAAAACCCGGTCGGTAACGCGGGGGTATCGCGTCGGTATTGTGTCGGTATTTTGGGGGAGGGAGAGGGGGGTTAAGAGGGCGAGCGGTGGGTGGCTCTGCCCGCTCCATGTTTGCCGCCGCGAAGAGCCGCGACCATCATGCCGGGGTGGGCGTCTTCATACCATCGAGCCAGAGCGCCCCGTCGCGATAACCGCCTCGGATGAGCCGACCCGGCGCGGCGATTTCCGGGTAGTCGTCTGCCCAATCGCGGTAACGGTCATTGGTGACGATCGGCGCGTCGAAATCCCGCGCGACGGTCAGAAGATAGCTATCGGCAATCGTGCCCTTGGGCACGACCAGCACACGATCCTCCGTCAGGCCGAGGTGCTTGGCCATGATGTGATCGTCCTGATACTTGCCTGCCAGCAGATAGCCCGCGTTGGCGTCGAAGATCACGGCAGGCGTGTGGCGGTGCTGCTTGAGATACGCGATGACCTCGCGCAGCGTTTCGATCTGCGGGGTGTTGTCGCGCCAATACATGACATTGGAGCCGTCGATCAGAATCCAGTTGGGCTCGGCCTTTTTGCCGGACAGCGCCGCGCGCAGCCACAGGATGAAGGCTGCAATCGCACAGGGCACCGCCAGCAGGAGGAGCGCGTCATAGCCGGGCAGCAAAAGCGCCACAGCGACGCCGATGAGGGACAGGAACAGAAGCAGGACCGGAACAACCATGAGAGGTGTTTAGCGCGGGTTGTGCGGAGGGGGAAGCGGGGGATTTGGGAGGGTGGGGGAATATGGATTGGGGGTATGGGCGGCAGTATGGTAAGACGATTATTGAATTATTGTAACGATCGAATTCCTTACACTTTTAAAATGTCACGCTTGCAGTCAGTTCGTAAGATTCATACATTATTGATATGGTACCAAGAGCATCGCGGATGCGGCCAAATGACGGAGCGGGCATGTCAATTGATAGCATCAAGTTGTATGCTAACACCCATGCGATCGAATCTGAGCAGTTTACTCTGGTTTTTCGTTCACCTCTCGATTCGGCAGATGAGGGGCGATTTGATGAACGCCGACCTGAAATTGAAGAATTGTTTAGGGCCATTGACGAGCCCGACGTTTTTCAAGTGATGGTGGGTGAAGGACCTCAACCGCCTAAACCAGTTATTAAAGTCCTTAACGACTTCGGGAGAAACGGAAAGCCGGAGTGGAGCGGTCAGTTTGGCGAAAACGCCGTTTCTGTTTCAAGCATGCAGTACACCAATTGGGCAGAAATTTGGCCGTCAGTTCAGAACCGTTTAAAATTACTCTTGAATTGTGTCGATACTTTTAAATTTGTGGGTTCCATAGATTACAAAGTGACTGACACGTTCACAGAAAAAGTTATTCCCAATAACAAAGGAGCTTTGCTGAGCAAAAATATTCTAAAGAAGGGAAATTGGGTGCCGGAAGGGTTGCTGTCATATGAGGATCCGAGGTGGGATTTTTCTTCAGGTCTATTTCACAGCCCAAACGAAAGATCTGAAGTTCTAGAGCGAGTGGAGGCACGCTCGTTTCTGACTGGCGATCAAGTAGTTACCTCAATCTCGAACACTTTTTCCCTCAGACTTAAAGCGGCGATCCGATTAAAAGATCTATTGGAAGGCGGAAATGTCACTGGTCGCGTTACGGAAACTTTCGAAGATTTTCACGACAAGAATAAAGTAACAATTAGGTCGATTTTCGTAAATGACCTGCTCAAGAGAATGGGGTTGGGGCAATGATTGCATCATCAAAACTGGAATACGAGACTTTCGGTGGAGCGTATCGAGACACTAACTCTGATACAGTGAACACTTCCAGCCAAACATGGATCGGGCGAGCGTATCTGGCATCTAAAAGACCTCATGCTACGGGGCCGAGAGAACCTGTTCAGATGACCCAGGTTTTTTCTAAATATCAGGCGGCTAAGGCATTTTGCGAAGGCGTTGAAACAGCTAAAATTCGGACAGCTGCAGTTGAGGCCACTAGGATAATAAACTCCGGCATATTCTCTGACTTTTTGGAACCGCATGTTTCAGTTGACGCATATGGCGAGTTCTCAATCTCACTTCGTTGCTCAGCGGGCTACCTCGATATCGGAGTATGTGGGAATGGTGAGTTGTCATACCACATCAGAAACGACCTCGACATCTCCAAGACTGCTTACGGTGATGTGCAGTGGGACGGTGCGACCTTACCCGACGAGCTTATCGAGGCCGCAATTCAGTTGGCTGCTCAGTAACCGCAGATGAGCGACAGAATAGGAAATGGAGAAGACCTTGTAAGAGTGCTCTTCACAGACAGAATGACCTCTTCTAATGGTAAATTGGAAAATGAAGCTTTTCCAGTTGATGAACTCATAGGAAAAGCTGGAAAAAGTGTTTCGGTTGATCGTTTAGTACTTCTTCCAAGCAATGATTGGATAAAACACAAGCTCATCACTTACGAAAATCCTAGCCGTGGTCGCGAAAAGTGGGGCTTTGCATTGGGGCGGGCTGAGGACGTACGGTTAATTACATCTCAAAATGGCGCAAAGGTATTCGAAGTTTATCCAGACCCCATTGAAAACTATCCACCAGCACCATGGGATCGAGCTCACGCGAAGATCGTAAGGGCCGATGCCAGTTATACTAAAGGGTTCTTAAGAGGATATCGAGATAGATTGGTGGATGTTTTTCAGGCTAAAGTAGAAAGAGTTTTTTTTGATTAGTTATTTCGTCGGAATAATCTAGGTCAGAGCAGTCTGACAGGTAATTAACATCCAACGCGCCCTCACAAAACATACCTCGACAAATCCGCTGATTTCATCAGCTCGCCCAAGTTCTTGTCCACGAACCCCGCATCCACCACCACGCTCTCGCCGGAGCGGTCGGGGGCGGTGAAGGAGAGCTCTTCGAACACCCGTTCCATCACGGTGTAGAGGCGGCGGGCGCCGATGTTTTCGACCGATTGATTGACCTCTGCCGCGATATGGGCCAGCGCCGCGATGCCGTCTTCGGTGAAGGTGACCGTCACCTCTTCGGTGTCCATGAGGGCGGTGTATTGCAGGGTGAGGGCGTTGTCGGTCTCGGTCAGGATGCGGACGAAATCGGCCTCGGTCAGGGCGCGCAGCTCGACCCGGATGGGCAGGCGGCCTTGCAGTTCGGGCAAGAGGTCTGACGGTTTGGCGATGTGGAAGGCGCCGGAGGCAATGAAGAGGATATGGTCGGTCTTGACTGCGCCATACTTGGTCGAAACGGTGGTGCCCTCGATCAGCGGCAGGAGGTCGCGCTGCACGCCTTCGCGGCTGACATCGGCGCCGCGGGCGTCGGAGCGGGCGCAGACCTTGTCGATCTCATCAAGAAAGACGATGCCGTTCTGTTCGACCGCCTCAAGGGCCGTGCGATTGACCGCTTCATCGTCCAAGAGTTTGTCGGCCTCTTCTCCGATCAGCAGGGCATAGCTGTCAGCGACGCTCACGCGCTTGGTGGTGGTGCGTTGACCGAACGCTTTGCCAAAGATATCGCCCAGATTCATCATGCCCATCTGGCTGCCGGGCTGGCCGGGAATATCCATCATGCCCAAGGGGTTGGAGGTATCGGCCACCTCGACGTCGATCATGGTGTCGTCCAGCAGGCCATCGCGCAGTTTCTTGCGGAACATCTCGCGGGTGCCCTCACGCGCATCCTCACCGGCGATGGCCGTGATCACGCGTTCCTCGGCGGCATGCTCGGCGCGGGTCTTGACGTCTTCGCGCATCCAGTCGCGGGTCTGGGCGATGGCGCTGTCAACGAGATCGCGGATGATCTGCTCGACGTCGCGACCTACATAGCCGACTTCGGTGAATTTGGTCGCCTCGACCTTGATGAAGGGGGCGCGGGCGAGTTTGGCCAAGCGGCGGGAGATTTCAGTTTTGCCGACGCCGGTGGGGCCGATCATCAGGATGTTCTTGGGATACACCTCATCGCGCAAATCATCCGAAAGCTGCTTGCGCCGCCAGCGGTTGCGCAAGGCCACGGCGACAGCGCGTTTGGCGTCGTTCTGGCCGATGATGTAGCGGTCCAGCTCCGAGACAATCTCTCGCGGGGTCAGGTCGGTCATTTGGAAATCCTTTCCACCGTCAGGTTGCCATTGGTGTAGACGCAGATGTCGGCGGCGATGGCCATGGCGCGGCGGGCGATCTCCTCGGCGGTGAGGCTGGGGTTCTCGGCCAGGCCGCGCGCAGCGGCGAGGGCGAAATTGCCGCCCGAGCCGATGGCGGCCACGTCATGCTCGGGCTCCAGCACGTCGCCGGCTCCGGTGATGACATAGAGCTGATCGCCATCGGTGACGATCAGCATCGCCTCCAGCTTTTGCAGGTATTTGTCGGTGCGCCAGTCCTTGGCCAATTCCACGCAAGCGCGTTGCAACTGTCCCGGTGTCGCCTCGAGCTTGGTTTCCAGCCGTTCGAGCAGGGTAAAGGCATCCGCAGTCGATCCGGCGAATCCGGCCACCACATCATAGCCGCCGGGCGAGAGGCGGCGCACTTTGCGGGCGGTGCCCTTGATGACGGTCTGGCCAAGGCTGACCTGCCCGTCTCCGGCGACGACAACCTCGCCGCCGCGCCGCACGCCGATGATGGTGGTGCCATGCCAACCGGGAAAATCGCTCATGTCTCAGGGCCTCCGTTTTCGTTCTGCCCTATATGGAAGGCGGCGGCACAGGGTGCAAGGGTGGGTTAACCCAAGAGGTCGCGGGCGACCTGATGAAAAATCCGCGCGCCGATGGGGATGAGGTCATCGGGGAAATCGTAATCAGGGTTGTGCAGCGCTGCGTGATGGGTGCCCGCCCCAAGAAAGAGCATCGCGGCCTTGGCGTGATGACCGAAGCGGCCAAAATCCTCGGACGCGCGCATTGGCAGGCCGCGTGCGTCATGCGGCACCTCCAACGCATCCAGCGCATTGCACAAGATCAAGGTCGCATCCGGGTCATTTTCGCAATGCGTGAAGATGTCGTGATAGCTGATTTCGACGGTGAGGCCATGCGCGGCTGCGGACTCGGTCACCAGCGTTTCGGCCTGTTCGCAGAGCGCCTGCATTTGCGCGTCGATCAGGGTGCGTAGGGTGACGTAGAGCGTCGCCTCACCCGGCGCGATGCCAAAGGCGGGGGCGCCCATTTGGGCATGTGTCACCGTGACCAGCGTGAAATTGCTGTCTTGGGGCGTGCCGTGGCTGAGGGCGGTCAGCGCAGGCATGAGATGGGCCAGTGTTTGCATCGGTGAGTGGCCATTCTCCGGCTCTGACGCATGGGCAGATTTGCCGGTGAGAGTGACGGCCATGCCACGCGAGGCGCAGTTGACCGGGCCGGGGATCAGGCCGACGTGACCCAACGGCAGGCCCGGCATATTGTGCAGGGAAAAGGCATAATCTGGTGAAATAGTCTCGAATATTGGGTCGCTCAGCACTGCCTCTGCCCCCGCACCGGTTTCCTCTGCGGGTTGAAAGAGCAGGACCACACGCCCGCGTGCAGGGCGTTCGCGCGACAACAGCCGGGCGAGCGCCAGCAGCACTGCCATATGCCCGTCATGACCGCAGAGATGCCCCGTGCCCGGCACGGTCGAGCGGTGCGGCAGATCGCCCTGCTCGGTGATCGGCAGCGCGTCAAGTTCACAGCGAAAGAGGAGAGTCGGGCCGTGGTCACGCCCCTCATAGACCGCCGCTACGCCATGGCCGCCAAGCCCGGTCACGAGCCTATCGGGCGTGTGAGCGCCAAGCACGTCGGTGATGCGCAGTGCGGTCCCCTGCTCTTGCCCCGACACCTCAGGGTGTTGGTGCAACACGCGGCGCAGGGCGGTTAGCTCTGTGATGTCGGCATTGGTCAGGGTCATGGGGCGATCATGCAGGTTTTCTGGACAAAGAAAAAGGGCCGCGACAGGCGCGACCCCCTTCCACGAGGTATTTCCGCGGTCTCAGATGCTGTCTTCGATCCAGCTCTGAAGTGCAGCCTTGGGGGCAGCGCCAGCGCGGTTCGAGACAACCTGCCCATCCTTGAAGATGAAGAGCGCCGGGATGCCGCGCACGCCCATGGCGACGGCGGAATTCGGATTGCTGTCGACATCAACTTTGACGATCTTGATCTTGCCGGACATCTCGGTCGACAGCTCTTCGAGCACGGGGCCGATCTGTTTGCACGGGCCGCACCATTCGGCCCAGAAATCCACCACGACGGGGATGTTGGAATTCTTGACTTCGGCGTCGAATGTGGCATCGGTGACGGCAACGGTGGCCATGTCTTTTCTCCTAGCGATCAGGGTTTCGAGCCTGAACCTATGTAGCCGGACCGGGCGCGTCAAGCGATGGTAGTGGATTCAAGTGTCGCAGTCACAAGATCGTGGGGGAGGTCCATGAGCGTGGCGGTGCGGGTCCAGAGGATTGCGGTGTCGATGCGGCGATCAGGGTAGAGTTGGGACAGCGCATGGGCATAGGCCCCCATCTGCCGCAGGAGGGCATCGGGGCAGTCGCGCGCCGTTTCGGGCACCAGCGCGTTGGTCTTGAAATCCACGGCCAGAATGCGGGTTTCGTCAATAATCAGACGGTCGATGATGCCGTGAATGCGCCGCCCATGCAGGGCCGCGAGATGGGCGGTGACCGCCACCTCGGTCAGCGCATCGGGGGTGAAGAGCGAGCTCAGGCTGGGCCGGGTCAGTACCTTATCCGCCTCAGCCAGCAGGAGGGCGAGTTCGTCGCCTGTCGCGGCATCGCTGCCGTTGGAGAGAAGCCGCGCGGCGGTGCCGGGCCAGTCGGCGGCGGGCACGGTGGGCAGGAATTCAAGGAGGCGGTGAATCTGGCGACCGCGCCGCTTGGCGGCCTCTTCATCCAGCCCACGCTCACCGGGCAGCGCCTTGGCACCGCCCAAGTCCGAAGGGCTCAGCGTTTTGAGGCGCGCAGGGAGCGGCGCGGGGCGCTGAAAGAGCGGATCGAGGGTGACTGTCCGAGAGGGTGCAGGCGGCGCGGATACAGTCTCTGTTTCAGCCCAAATGCCGTGATCGAGGCGGAAACCGGGGCCTTGAACGAAGCTGTGTGGCACGGCACCTGCCGCCTGCATCCCGCGCTGCACCTTGTCATACCAGGTGTCACCCTGCTTGCCCAAATCGCCATGGGCGGCGACGATCAGCCAAGTCTCGGCCCGGGTCATGGCGACATAGAGCAGGCGGTCACGTTCCGCGAGCAGCGCTCGGCGCTCGGCCTCGATCGCCTTGGCCAAGGTGGGGGGCATGTCATCGGCGCGCCCGGTCCAGAGCGCATGGCCGCTTTGCGTCACGATCTGTGGTGCGTTCGGCATGCGCCATGTGCCGCATTCAGGCAGGATCACCACGGGCGCCTCCAGCCCCTTGGCGCCATGCACGGTCATCACGCGGATGCGGTTGCCGGCGCTGTCGAGTTGGCGCTTGATCTCAAGATCGTCGGTTTCCATCCAGACGAGAAAGCCAGTGAGGCTATCAACCGCGCGGCTCTCATAGGCCATGGCCTGTGCCAGAAGGGCGTCGATGCCATCCTCGGCCTCGGTCCCCAGACGGGCGAGCAGGCGGCGGCGGCCATCGTGGCGGGTCAGGACACGCTCGATCAGGTCATAGGGGCGCAGGAAATCGGCATGGTTCCTGAGATCATGGAGAACGGCCATGACTTCGGGATGCTCGGCCTCGTGGGCGCGCAATTCCTCCCACAGATAGGGACGATTGCGGCCCTGAGCGAGGTCGTAAAGCTGTGCCTCGGACCAGCCGAAGAGCGGCGAGCGCAGGGCGATGGCGAGGGCCAGACTATCCTCGGGCGTGGCGAGGAAGGACAAGAGCGCCTCAAGGTCGCGCACGGCAAGCTCCGCCCCGACCTTGAGCCGGTCAGCCCCGGCGATGGGCAGACCCTGCGCCTTGCATTCGCGGATGATTTCGTGAAAGAGCGCCGAACGGCGACGCACAAGGATGAGGAAGTCGCCCGGTTGCACGGCCCGAAACCCGCTGGGCGATTTGGAATCGGGGATGGCCTGCCGCGCGGCGATCATGTCGCGCATGGCCGCCGCCACCTGCCGCGCCAGAAGGATCGCGGGATCGTTGGTGGCGCGGATGTCAACGGGCATGTGCCAGGCGGGCGGTTCCTCCTCTTCCGGTTTCTCGACCACAGGCCAGAGATCGACACGGCCGGGGAGGGTATCAAAGAAGGCTTTGTGACCCTGTTCCGGCGTAAAGCCGCTCTCGCTGCTCTGATCAAAGCAGCAATCGACAGTGGTCAGGATCGCCCGCGACGAGCGGAAGGAATAGGCCAGAACATGCGATTGCAGGGGGCTGTTGGTGGCGCTCAGACGCAGGCCAAACTCCCGCTGCATGCGGTCGAATTCGCGCGGATCGGCACCTTGGAAGGAATAAATCGACTGTTTTTTATCGCCCACGACAAAGATCGTGCGGGCCACATCGGCACGCGCGCCCTCACCAGAGGTGAATTCCTGCGCCAAGCGTTCGATCACCTGCCATTGCACGGGGCTGGTATCCTGCGCCTCGTCCACCAGAATATGGTCGATACCGCCATCAAGACGATAGAGCACCCAAGCCGCAACCGCCGGAGCAGTCAAAAGATCGCGGGCGCGCAGAATCAGATCATCGAAATCGAGCAGGCCACGCAGTTGCTTGGCCCGTTCATAGGCAGGCAGGAAAGCACGGGCGAAATCGTGCAAAGCGCGGGTTTTCTGCATGGCAAGGAGGGCCAGACGCGCAGGGCGCGTATCCTCGACGCGCAGCATCCATTGCTCGATCTGCGGCATGACAGGGGCGAGGGTGACTTGGGTCGCCTTGGTTGGAAACGAGCCTAATTTGGCGGAAAACGGCGATTTCGAGGATTTTCCGGTGAGAAAGACATCCTCCAAGAACGGCAGTGCGCGCAGGTCGAGTGCAGAAATTTGCACCAGTTTCGCGGCAGCTTTGACATCATTGGTCGATCCCGCCTGAAGCGCGGGCACAAGTTGATCCAAGAGCGCTTGTTCATTGCCCAGAAACACCCGGTCGCGGATCATCTCGGGGCTGAGACCCTTGGGCTGATCAAAGAGGGTAGCAAGCTCTGCATCGCTGAGATCTTGGGCAAAGCCTGTGCGATGGCGGACAATATCGGCGGTCAGTTTTTCGAGAGTTTCGCCGGAATAGTGTCTGGCAAGGGCGTAGAATGTGGCGGCCTGCGGCCCGGCGGCTAGGTCCTCGACAATCTCGGCGCGCAGGAGGGTGGCGGTGCGATCCTCCATCTCGGTGAATTGCGGTGTGACACCCGCCTCGAGCGGAAAGCGGCGCAGGAGAGAGGCGCAGAAGGAGTGGATCGTCTGGATTTTCAGCCCGCCCGGTGTCTCGATCGCACGGGCAAAGAGGCGGCGGGCGTCGCGCAGGGTCTGATCGGTGATAGCCCCCTCATGACCCAAGAGGTCAAGCTCCTGCATGAGCGCGTCATCGGCCAGCATCGCCCACGCCCCAAGGCGGCGAAAGAGACGGTTTTGCATCTCGGAGGCGGCGGCCTTGGTGTAGGTTAGGCAGAGGATATGCTGGGGATTGACCCCATCGAGCAAAAGCCGCGCCACGCGGTCGGTCAGTACCCGCGTCTTGCCCGACCCGGCATTGGCCGAGAGCCATGTCGAAAGGTCGGGGCGCGCGGCCTCGACCTGCGCCTGGGTGGCGGCGTCGCGCGCGGTCATTGGCCCACCTTTGTCACATGCGGCGAGTCGGTCATTTCCCATTCGCCATACCGTGCCAGTTGATCGTAATCGCCATCATCCTCGGCCATGCGCGGCGCGCGGCGGGCGGTATAGCCCATATCAGGGTCGAAATAGGCCGACATCAGGGCGTGAAACTCTGACCAGATCTTGTCCGGTGGTTCTGTATCGAGAGGGGCGTCCAGCTCTTTGGGAGGGCTGCCAAGTCCGATGAATACCGCGCGGGCGACACGGGTCGGACCCATGCCCTCAAAGCCTGAACGGGTGGCAATCGCGGCCTCAAGCAGCAATTGCTTGTCGAAACTGGTCTGTTCCTTGGTCGAAGGGGGCGCGCCGGTTTTGTAATCGTAGATATGCAGTCGCCCCAGATCGTCGAGATCTAGCCGGTCGGCTTTGGCAGAGAGGGTAAAGCCCAGATCCGGCAGGGTCGCGCGCCCCGCGGCTTCGAAATGCACGGGATGGGCCAGCGCGCGACGCTGCGCCTCAGTGTCTATAAACCAGTCAGCCACCCGTTCGAGCCGCGCCAGCCAAAGGGCGCGCGCCTCGGCCCAAGGCACGTTTTGGGCCAGAACAGTCTCTGCATGGCGCATAAGCGTGGCGTGGGTGCACTGCGCAGGATGCTCCAGCGTTTCGCGAATGAAGCCTTCGAGGATTTCATGCAGCACGGTGCCGCGCAACAGCGCATCGGGCGCGCGCATGAGCGGATCGAGCGGGCGCAGTTTGAGGATATGGCGGGCATAGATGGCATAGGGATCGCGAATGAGACGCTTGATCTCGGTCACGGTCAGGTGATCAGGTCGCACGGCGACGGGCGGGGCGGGCGCCGGGCGGGCAGCGCGGG
>NZ_LADY01000038.1:0-12020 GCF_000961715.1 Roseovarius sp. BRH_c41
AGGGGCCCAAGGACGAGATGTTCACGCCGCCGCACCATCCCTATACTGATCTCTTGCTCAGCTCAGTGCCGGAGATGGACCCGAATTGGCTGACCACACTGTTGGAAGAGCGTGGCGTGGATAATGTGGGCGATGCGGCAGCAGCCCGTATTGATCCAAAGGATCCCAAGATCACTGGCGTAAACGCGTGATACAAGTGCAAGACGGGGCGGAGAGGTTATCCTCATCCGCCCCTCACTCGGTCTGAATTCCGTTGATCTATCGGGCTATTACAGGATCGCCATGGCGGACATTACAAATGTCCCGATGATCGCTGCATAGACGATCACAACAGCCTGCCAAGAGGCACTGTGCGCGCGCAGTTCACGGTTCAGTTCGTCGCGGGTCATCGGGTTGCCTCCATCCTATAGGTTTAGATCAGGGCCGTCTTTGTGGCCACGCTGCGCACATAATGGATTTTTGTGACCGCGCAATGGCAAATACTGAGAAAATCCATGCGTTTGCAGCATGTCTCCTGCGCGATTTCCACATATCGAGAGAATCCGAAGGTTAATGATCTGAAAACGACGTCACATAACGACATGAACCGCAAATATGACCGCACCGCCTTAACTCTCGGTTAACGCCCAAAGGACAAGACTGTCCCATGCTGGTGCGCGGACTCACCTTGTTTCTCATAATTGCTTTGGTCGGATGCAATTCTCCCGGCCCGGCATTTCAGACTCTGACGCCACAACGAATCACTATCGGTCATAGTGCTTTTGATGTGCGGATCGCGGGCACACGGGCGCAGGCGATGCGTGTCAGCCCGGAATGGGCCCCGCGCCTGGCGGCAGTTGCCCCACGCGGGGTTGCGGCAATAGAGGCTGTCAGCGGCTGTCGCGTGGCACGGCTCTGGGGCGATGCAGCGGTAATGGAGGCGCAGCTTGATTGCGGCGCCGGCCTGCCATCCCTCCCGCCGCCACAGATCCTTGAGTGCGAGCAAGAGCCGGTCTTTCGCGGATACGTCGATCTCATCTGCACTTGGCGCGAGTGAGGTCTAGGGCGCATCTTCAAGGGGTATTGGCACCAACCGTTCCATCGTCAGGCTGGTCGGGCGATCATAACCGGGATGAGCGGTTTGCGCCGTGATCACGAACCCGAGGTTCGCAAAAGTGGCATGGTTCTCTACCAGTTCCAGTCGGGTTTGTAGCCGCAGGCGCGGCAGGCCGAGTGTTATTGCCCGAGACTCGGCATGTGCCACCATCTTACCCGCCAATCCCTGTCCTCGATGGCCTGCATCTACCGCAAGCTTACCGAGATAGAGCGCATCTGGCTGTGGTGTCAGGATCATGCAGGCGATGGGGTAACTCCTCTCGGAGATGACCCAGATCTCAGAGGTCGCGGCTAAAACGCGCAACGCATCGACATCCAAATGTGCCAGCGATGAGGGCGGATCAATGCGCCCCTCCATATAGGCAAAGGTGCGGCACAGCAGTGCGTGAACCGCGTTGAGGTCATCAGCAGGCAGATAACGACGCATGAGCAAGCCTCTGGTCTGGAAAGCTGTGCAAGAGGATAACGCTTTAGACCAAAAAAGCGGAGCGATTCTTCCGTGGTTGTTCTAGCCGAGCCAGATCAGGGCGTAGGAGAAGCGTTGCGAGCGGCCTCAATCCGCGCGCGCGCAGAATTCGACCGCGGCATCCAAAGACCCCGGTCTATCGCCTCGGCGAGACGCTCGGCCAGTTCGCGCAGGGCGGACGGGTTGTGGTTTGCAATGAACGCGCGTGTGTCGTCATCCTCCAGAAACGCCGCCTCGACCAGATCGAAATGATGGCCGCGCACAGCGCCCGTTGTGGCCGCAAAGGCAAAGAGATAATCCACCGTCGCGGCGATCTCGAAAGCGCCTTTATACCCATGCCGCTTAACCCCCGCGATCCATTTCGGATTGACCACGCGCGACCGCACCACCCGCCCGATTTCATCCTCCAGCGTGCGGATGAGCGGACGTTCGGGGCGCGAGTGGTCGTTGTGATAGATCGGTCGATCGCGTCCCTGCAACGTGCTCACGGCCGCCGCGGCGCCACCTTCAAACTGATAATAGTCATCAGAATCAAGCAGATCATGCTCGCGATTGTCCTGGTTCTGCACAATCGCCTCGGTCTGGCGCAGCCGCGTTTCAAACCTGACGCGGTCGGGCGTGCCCTCTTCCTTGACACCGTAGGCATAGCTGCCCCAAGTCAGGTATGCCTCGGCCAGATCTGCCTTGTTGGCCCAGAGTCGCTCGTCAATCATCGCCTGAAGTCCCGCGCCATAAGCCCCCGGTTTCGAGCCATAAATACGCGGCCCGATCCCCTCGCTCCGCGCTCTTGCGGCGGCGGGATTGCTGTCCTCGGCCTCATCAAGCCCCTGCACCGCCCGCGCCGCACTGTCAAAAAGCGCGATAAGCTGCGGAAAAGCGTCGCGGAAAAATCCCGAAATACGCAAGGTTACATCCACCCGCGGTCGCCCCAGCACGCCCTCAGGCAGGATTTCGAATCCGGTCACGCGGCGGTTGGCGGCATCCCATTTCGGCTTGACCCCCATCAGTGCCAGCGCCTGCGCGATATCGTCGCCGCCAGTGCGCATATTGGCCGTTCCCCAAGCGGTAATCAGCAGGGCGCGCGGCCAATCGCCATGGGTTTGCAGATGCTTTTCAATCAAGAGGTTGGCGGATTTCCACCCCAGGGCCCAAGCGGTCGGCGTGGGCACGGCGCGGCTGTCCACGCTGAAAAAATTGCGCCCCGTGGGCAGGGTATCGAGCCGCCCGCGCGTTGGAGCGCCCGAGGGGCCGGGGGCAATCGCCCGCCCCTCCAGCGCGCGCAAAAGCCCCGCGCCCTCCTCTGGGCCACAAGCGGCAATGGCGGGGCGGATGCGCTCCGCAATCTCTGCCAGAACCGCCGCTGTATGCGGCCCGACCGCCTGCGCCTCCCCGGTCAAGAGACGTTGTGCCAGAAGTTCCAGCCGCTCGACCGTGTCGCCATTGCTGCGCCAGGGATCGGTGCAGAGACCGACCAGCGCCTGCGGCTTTTTAGGGGCAGGGGCGGCCATATCGCAATCGAGCGGGTCAATGCCGAGCCCATGATCCGTCGCCAAGGCCCGGATCAACGAGGCATCGCCGCTCTTTCCATTGCCGCGCGGAACCCGGGCCAAGGCTATGGCAAGATCAACTTCCAACCGACCAGTCGGTGACTGACCAAAGACATGCAGACCGTCGCGGATCTGCGCCTCTTTCAACTCGCAGAGATAGGCATCGAGCCGCGCCAGATCGCCCGCCTCATCCTTGCCCGACATGCCGACATCCTTGTCGAGTCCGGTGGCGGAACTCAGCGTCAGGATTTCGCGGCGCAGATGGGCTATGCGGCGTGGATCGACCCCGGCAGCCTCATAGTATTCATCCACCAGCGCCTCGAGATCGCGCAGCGGGCCATAGGTTTCGGCGCGGGTCAGCGGCGGGGTGAGGTGGTCGATGATCACTGCCTGCGCGCGGCGCTTGGCCTGCGTGCCCTCACCGGGATCGTTGACGATAAACGGATAGACATGCGGCATCGGCCCCAGCACCGCCTCGGGCCAACACTCGGCGCTCAGCGCCAAGGCCTTGCCGGGTAACCATTCGAGATTGCCATGCTTTCCCATATGCACGATGGCCTGCGCCCCGAACCTATGCCGAAGCCAGATATAAAAGGCCAGGTAGTTGTGCGGCGGCACCAGATCGGGGGAATGATAGGTCTCGGTCGGGTCGATGTTATAGCCCCGCGCCGGTTGCAACCCGACCACGACATTGCCGAAGGTCAGGATCGACAGGGCAAAGCCTGCGCCGGCGGTGCCGTCGGATTTGAGTATTTGTGGAACGATGAAAGGGTCATCTTCAGGCGCACCCCAACGGGCGGTCATCGCCTCGCGAAGATCCCATGGCAGGGCGTTGAAATGCTCTAGGTAGATATCCAGCGGCAGTGTCTCGCCCCCATCGCGGCTGGCGCGATCCGTGAGCCAGTTGGTCGGCCCCGCCATCACCGCCCGCATCAGGGCGTCGCTATCCTGAGGCGGATTGGCGACAGTGTAGCCCGCCTCGGCCATCAGGCGCAGCGCGTGCACCGTGGCCGCAGGCGTATCGAGACCGACCCCATTGGCCAGCCGCCCATCCTTGTTTGGATAATTGGCAAGGACTAGCGCCACGCGGCGCGTCGGCGCAGGTGTCTGGCGCAGCTTGGCCCATTTGGCGGCCAGTTGCGCCACGAAATCCACCCGGTCGCCCACCGCACGATAGGTGGCGATGGGGCATTCTGTGACCGCGTCGAAAAACGCCTCACCCTTGAAGCTAATGGCGCGGCTGAGGATGCGGCCATCGACCTCGGGCAGGGCCACGTTCATGGCGATATCGCGTCCCGAGAGGCCGGTCAGCCCCTTGGCCCATGTCTCTTCAGAAGAGCCTGCCAACACCACCTGAAACACCGGCGCGCCTTTGGCGGCGGGCATGGAAAGCGGGTTTTCGGGGCTTTCGTCGCCCGCATGCGGCGAGCCCACGGCAAAGGCGGTGCAATTGAGGATCACCGAAGGCGGGGCCACACCAAAGAGATGCTCCAGCGTCGCCACCGATACCGGGTCTTTCAGCGAGGCGACAAAGACCGGCAGCGGATTGAGCCCGGCGCGCAAGAGCGATTTCACCAGCCGGTTGATCGGATGGAGCCCGGCCCCCTGCACCAGCGCGCGGTAAAAGATCACCGGAACGACCGGCTGCCCCTCCCCCCACGCCTCTTGCGCGGCAGTCAGGCCCGCCACGCCCGCCCCCGGCCAATAGACCCCCGCGCGCAACAATGGGCTTGCGGCGGCAGGCTTGTCCGTGCCATCCAGCAGTGCCCCCGCATAACGCAAGAAGTTGCTGGCATTCTCTGGTCCACCCTCGACCAGATAGGCCCAAAGCGCGTCGTAATCCGCGTCCGGCACCGTGGACAAACCACGCAATTCCGCGTCCGGCTTGTCATCGCCGGGGAAGAGTGCCAGCGGCACGCCAGCCTCATGCAGCCGCGCGGCATATTGCTCGGCCCCGTATTTCCAATAGCCCACACCACCCAGCACCCTTGCGATCACCAGCCGCGATTTGCTGGCGCAGTGATCGAGATGCAGATCGACGGACATCGGATGTTGCAAATGGCTCAGATTGGCCAGCCGGAGGCTCGGAGACTCTGCCATTTCGGCGCGTGCCGCACTCAGCGCGGCCAATTCAGTATCAGCGGCCGAAATGAAGATCAGATCGGCGGGCGTTTGCCCCAGATCCACCGGTTCTTTGCCATCATCAATGACTCCAGGTGTCGCTGCGAGAAGATGCATCACACGGTTCCGGCTTGATCAAGGACAGGCTTTGCGGCAAGAGCAGCATCAGAGCCGCCCGGATTGGGGCGCAGAGCCGAAAGGGCGACAGCATGGATTACAAAGCACAGGGCACCCCCAAGAAAGGCGGCAAGATCCCGCGTCACAATGAGCATAACGCGCCGGGCACGGACAAGAATCCGTTCGGTAAGCGTCCCTCCAAGGAGGAGCTGATTGCCCGGCTCAAGGCCAAGACCGAGAAAACCGCGAAATAGGCTCATAGCGACTTTTCCATGAAGACGGAGGAGGCGGCCTCGGGATAGTCCCCGAATGGCACGCGCAGCACAAACCCGTGGCGCGCATAGAGCTTGTGCGCCGCCTCAAGCAGGTTACCGGTTTCCAGCCGCAGGCAGGGCAGGGCAAGCACGCGCGCCTCATCCTCGATCCGACGCAATAGCGCATCCGCGATTCCCCGTCCGCGCGCCGCTTCATCAACAAACATGGATTTAACCTCGCCGTAACCGTCGCGCAGCGCGAGTGCGCCGGTGCCAACGATCTGCGCCTGAATGCGCGCGGCAAAGAAGCGGATATCGGGTTCGCAGAGCGCATCGATATCGAGAAAGAAATTATCCTCGGGCGGAAAGAGCGATTCCATCAGAGCATGGCTCGCGCGCAAGAGCGCGCTGGCCTCTGGATGCTTTGGGTCTGCCGCCTCGACGATGATCATGCCGAGAGCGCCGCCGTAATCGCGGCCCGGTCCAGACCCGCCTGCCCAATGACTACAAGCCGAGTCTGACGCGGACCTTTACCAAAGGGCTGGTCGAAATAGCTGTCCACGCGCGGCCCCACCGCCTGAATCGTGAGGCGCATCGGCTTGCCTGCCACAGCGGCAAAGCCCTTGAGCCTCAGGATATCATGGGTGCGGATCACCTCCGTGATTACCTTGGCAAAGCTGGCCGGATCACTGATCTCGGGCCGCGTCACCACAAAGCTCTCAAAGGCATCGTGGCCATGATCGTGATCGTGGTCATCATCCTCGTCGTGATGATCGTCTTCGTCGTCGTGGTCATGATGATGGTGCAATTCATGCCGCGCCTCCATATCTGCCTCGGCCCCGATGCCTTGACCGAGCAGCACCTCGACGGGCAGCGCCCCCATGGTCGCGGTCACGACCTGCACGCCCTCGCGCGAGTCTGCGCGCAGCCGCGCGGTCAGCGCCGCGCGCTCGTCCTCGGTCAGCAGGTCGGATTTGTTGATCACGATCATATCGGCGCAGGCCATCTGATCCTCGAAGAGTTCCGACAGCGGTGTCTCGTGGTCCAGATTTTCGTCGAGCTTGCGCTGTGCATCGACCGCGGCCACGTCATGCGCAAAACGTCCTTCGGTCACGGCCTTGCCATCGACCACCGTCACCACGCCATCGACCGTCACGCGCGTCGAAATCTCGGGCCAGTTAAAGGCCCGCACCAGCGGTTGCGGCAGTGCCAGTCCCGAGGTTTCGATCACAATGTGATCGGGTGCGCGCTCGCGGTCCAACAGCTTTTGCAGAGTGGGAATGAAATCCTCGGCCACGGTGCAGCAGATGCAGCCGTTCGACAATTCCATCACATCCTCTTCTGAACAGGTCTCGATACCGCAGCCTTTGAGGATGTCGCCATCCACGCCCAGATCACCGAATTCGTTGATAATGAGCGCAATGCGCTTTCCCCCCGCATTCTCCAGCATATGCCGGATGAGCGTGGTCTTGCCTGCGCCGAGAAATCCGGTGACGACGGTGGCGGGAATCTTGGCTTGCATATCTTGGCTCCTTCAGGGGGCTTGCATCGGGCGGGGCGGCTGGCCTAAGCCCGGTGGAAAAGGGGATCGTCGATGACGCATCGGATTGTGGTCTGTTCTACGTGCGAGGGCACGGATGGCAAGGGGTTTGCGGCGCGGCTGCGTGTTGCCCTATCTGAGCGGCGCATGGAGTTCACGGTGCAGGACCATGATTGCATGTCCAACTGTGCCCGGCCACTCAGCGTGGCATTCTCCGCTCCGGGCAAGGCCACGTATCTCTTTGGCGACATTGATCCCGCGGGCGATCTTGAGGATACGCTGGCCTTTGCGGCGCTATATGCCGAATGCGCCGATGGCTGGATCGAGGATGCGCGCCCCGCCGGGCGGCTGCGGCAGTGCCTGATTGGGCGCGTGCCGGGCTGAGCGGTCATTCGATCACCACCGCAATCGTGGTCTCGATCGGCACGCCATTCGATGCCAGTTGCGTATGGTCATTGGCATTCAACGTCACCCGGAGTTCATGCGTGCCGACCAGAAGCGCATCCAACTGCATCCACGGTCCATAGGCCCGCGCGATCTTGACTCCGTTCAGATAGAGATGCGCATGACCGCGCCCCGGCACGGCTGGGCCATTCACCCCCTCGGGGTCAAAAGTGAAATTCTCAACGCCGATATGCAGATTGCGGCTCTGCGCCCCGTCGGGATGCAGGGTCAGCGTCATTGCTGGAGCGGGATCAGTGACTTCGGTCAGGGTTGCATGCGCCGTCCCGCCGTGGTCATGGGCGCTATGGTCATGCACGGCCGCGCCATGATCGTGATCATGTCCGCCAAGTTGCACGCTGGATGTGGCGGCGACCAGAAACCCCAGCCCCGTGCCGAAAAAGAGGCCGATGCCCAGAAAGGCGAGTGGTTTGGCCATGATGTTGTCTCCCGTCGGATGGCCCCGGCGCCTAGGCACCGGGGTGTTGACCTGTCAGGTTGCCGTGCTCTCACGCTGCCAGAAATACCCGGCAAAGAGACCAAGAAGGGCCCAAGCGGCAAAGCCGACACCCAAGGCGCGTGCTGCGAAGAGCGCGGCAATCTCGGGCGGAACCGGGCCGGATAGCTCATCTGGGTGGGGCGCGCCAATGAGGTGCGGCGTCAGCATCAATAGAATTGCCACCGTCCACAAGACCCAGTTGCGGCCAAAGGCTATGAGCGCGAGCGCAATCGCAGTTGCTGCAACCGTTGCCCACCACCAGATCTGACGCTCGGCCACATCTGCGGCGGCAACACCCGGCACCTCTGGCGGTAAGGAAAGGGCCGGCGCGAACTGAAACGCGACAAATCCTGCAATGCCCCAGATTAACCCGTTGCGCGCGTTGATCGCGTGTCCTCGATCAGCGGCCATGCCCATGGCAGCAACCAGAATCAACGCATAGCCCACATAGATCAACGCCGAGAACAACAGGCTCAGCCCATCGCGCACCGGATCAAGACCGGGCAGGTCCGGATGAGCGCTAACCGCCGCCGCGCCAAAATGCACAAGGTCACCGCCCTCGTATAGCTCTGCATGCAAAAGTACAGGCTGTACGAACACCAACTGCAACAGGGCGGCAATCAGCCCCGCACAGAAACCAGCGAACAACGCGCTGGTGACAATTTTTGAAAACATGGATTAGTGGCAGGGAAAGCCGGTCGCGTGGCGCACGTCATGTGCGGCGTCATGCAGTGCCGAAGCCTGCACATGGCCAGCGACGGTTACGATGCCAAGGCCCAGAAAGAGCGCGGCAACGAACGGCAGGACAGTTGATTTTGCAGCGGTTTGAACCAATGCGGTCATAGCGGTATCTCCTTTACACCTCTCACCCGAGGCGGGATTAACAAACGCAGGGCTGGTCTCCTGGCTCGCGGGTCGTCGCCTGTCTGCCGCCTTCCCAAGGGTTTTACACCTCAGTGGCATCTGGCAGGGGCTCGCCGCTTACAGTCGCGGGGGCGGCTGACGCATGGACGCCCTGATTGGGTCCGCCGGCACGTCATTCCCATTTATCCTCGCGGCGCTTTGCACCGAAACGAGGAACCTTGCCACTCTCGTATGCAGGCTGCATCAGCATGCGTCAAGGTGGTTTGCGACCGCTCAAGGACGGTCTGCGGCATTGTTTCGTTGAGTGCTGGCAGAGTTTTGCCCAATATCATGTGGATAACTGGCCCAGCCACCCTATATGCTGTGGTTGGCCGTTGACAGGTAGGCACCCCGAGCCCCACACTCCGATGACAACGGAATCACCGGACCAGGGGCACGCGCGCAGGTGCAGTTCTCGAAACTCAGATTGACCGGCTTCAAGAGCTTTGTCGACCCGATCGATCTGATCATCGCGGGCGGTCTTACCGGCGTTGTTGGACCCAATGGCTGTGGCAAGTCAAACCTGCTCGAGGCACTGCGTTGGGTGATGGGCGAAAACCGCCCGACCGCGATGCGCGGCGACGGCATGGAGGATGTGATCTTTGCCGGGGCTGCGACGCGACCTGCGCGAAACTTTGCCGAGGTGGTGATCCATCTCGATAATTCCGACCGGTTGGCACCGGCGGGTTTCAACGACTCCGATCATCTTGAGATCGTCCGCAGGATCACCCGCGACGTGGGCTCAGCGTACAAAGTTAACGGCAAGGACGTACGGGCGCGCGATGTTCAGATGCTGTTCGCAGATGCCTCGACTGGCGCGCATTCCCCGGCTCTTGTCCGGCAGGGGCAGATTTCTGAATTGATCAATGCGAAGCCCAAATCGCGTCGGCGCATTCTAGAAGAGGCGGCCGGTATTTCTGGTCTCTATCAGCGGCGACATGAAGCCGAACTGAAACTGCGCGGCGCAGAAACCAACCTGACGCGTGTTGACGATGTTGTCGAACAATTGGCGGCACAACTGGCGCAATTGGCGCGGCAGGCGAAACAGGCGGCGCGCTATCGGCAAATCGGCGAAGAATTGCGTCTGGCCGAGGGGCTGTTGCTCTATCGTCGCTGGAAAGAGGCGGATTTTGCGCGCGCGCGCGCCGAGGATGAGCTTCGAGACCGCACCACCGCCGCAGCGCGTGCAGAAGTTGGGGCGCGCGAAGCAGCCAAAGCCCGCGCAAAGGCAGAGGAGGCACTACCCAAACTGCGCGAGGAAGAGGCCATCGCGGCTGCAATCCTGCAACGTCTGAGCGTGCAGCGAGATGCCCTTGGCGAACAAGAGGTGAATGCGCGCGACCGGATCGCCACCCTGCGTGGCCGGATCGAACAACTGGCCCGCGATATCGAACGCGAATCGGGGCTTAACCGCGATGCTGTCGACACCATTGCCCGGCTTGATTGGGAGGCTGGTGAACTTGTCAAAGGGGCCGACGGGCATGAGGCGCGGCTGGACGCCGCGCAGGCGGAGGCGCGCGAGGCGGCGCAGATTCTACAACAGCGTGAGAACGATCTCAGCCAGATGACAGAGGATATGGCGCGCCTTGCCGCCCGCCATCAATCTGCGCAACGCCTGCTGGAGGATAGTCGCAAGACTTTGGCCAAGAGCGAGGCCGAGGCTGAGCGCGCGCGCTCAGCGCAGAGCCAGTCTCACGATGCCTTGGCCAAGGCGCAAGCCGATCATGCCGCAGCAATTGAGGCCGAAGCCGGTGCCGTGGCCGCAGCCGAGGCAGCAGAGTTGGCCTTGGTGGATGCTGACGAAGCCCGCGCAGAGGCTCAGGCACAAGAGGCCGAGGCGCGTGCGGCACGCTCTGAGGCCGAGGGAGAGGTCAACGCGCTGCGCGCCGAGGTCACAGCCTTGGCCAAGCTGGTGCAGCGCGACACCGCCGAGGGTGGGCAGGTGATGGACCGCCTTCAGGTGCAGCAGGGGTTTGAAAAGGCATTGGGCGCGGCACTCGCCGATGATCTGCGTGCCCCCGAGGTCGAGGCCGACGGCCCCTCGGGCTGGACTGTTCTGCCCGGTTACGCCGCTCCGCAAATGCTTCCCGAAGGCGTCACGGCACTCAGCAACCATGTCTCGGTGCCAGAAGTTCTGGCCCGGCGCATGTCACAGATCGGATTGATTGATCCCGAGGACGCCGCCCGCCTGCAAGCTCTTCTGAAACCCGGTCAGCGGCTCGTCAGCACCGAGGGTGATCTGTGGCGCTGGGATGGATTCCGAGCCTGGGCAGAGGATGCGCCATCGGCGGCTGCCCTTCGTCTGCAACAGCTCAACCGGCTGGAGGAACTCAAGCAGCAGTTGGAACATGCTACCGCTCGCGCAGATGGGGCGATGCGCGCGCATGAGGCATTACGCGAGGCCTTGATCCGCCGCACTGACGAGGATCGTACCGCACGTGACGCACGTCGCGCGGCGGATACGGCTGTGAACGAGGCCAACAGGTTCCTGAGCCGCGCCGAGGCAGATCGCAATCTTGCCGGATCGCGGCTCGAGTCGCTCGGTCTCGCCGTGACCCGCCATGACGAAGAGGCCATGGCCGCCCGCAAGAGCCTGTCAGAGGCTGAAAAAGGAATAGCCGATCTGGGGGATCTGGAGGCGGCTCGCGCAGATCTGGAAACGATCAAGATGGCAGTAGAGGCTGCTCGGATGATGATGATGACCAAGCGGTCAGGGGCGGATGAGCTGCGCCGTGAGGGCGAGCGGCGCACCCGCCGCAGTCAGGAAATCACCAAAGAGATCAGTGGTTGGCGACATCGGCTGGACACAGCTGAAAAGCGTATCGCGGAATTGGCAGAGCGCAAACTGGACTCGGAGGAAGAACTGACCGATGCGAGCGCCGCGCCGGAGATTCTTGCGGCCAAACGTGCCGAACTCGGCGAGGAGATCACCCGCAGCGAGGCCCGACGCGCCGCCGCTGCTGATGCGCTCTCGACCGCCGAAGGTGAGGCGCGTCAGGCCGCGCTGGACGAGCGCGAGGCCGAGCGGCTGGCCTCC